>DNGE01000113.1:3168-3341 GCA_003486705.1 Bacillota bacterium | reverse complement strand
GCTCTTTAACCTTTGAAGTGTTTGTGTGACCAAATAATAACATAATGACAACTTGGAGGTGTGGCATCTAAATACTATATCTAATTCACTTAAATATTAACTGAAAATATTCCTCAGTTAATTGAATATAAATAAAGAGTGCACATTATTCCAAGTTAAAAAAAAAAAAAAAA
>DNGE01000113.1:0-2984 GCA_003486705.1 Bacillota bacterium | reverse complement strand
AAAAAAAAAAAAAAGTTTCTCAAAAGTAGAAGGCACTTGTTGGATACTGCATATCATCACGCTAACGTGTACATGGTGCTTCCCATGCAAGGTCCCAAGCATTTATAATTTAGAAGTTTCAGAGAAAAACAAACTAAACCATCTAAAATAAATGGCAAGACTGAATCTTAAAAAGAAATGGACATTTCCTTTGTGACGGCTGCTAAAACAGATAAGACTAAATTTGTCCTTTGTCATTAAAAATTGAACATATTCGTGCCTGTAATGAATGGACAGCTTTTTTCAATTACAGGACACAGACAGACAGTCACATTAAACCTTCCGTGACTGTCTTATGCATGAAAACATTAACATTTCATCTGCTCACCCCTTTCCTGTCCTTAACCTCAATGTTATTTTAAACATTAAGGACTTCTTTTTTACATAAGCCACATTTTCTCAGTCCAAAGCCACTCAACTACTTAATATCCTTATCTTTCGTTTCTGCTCTTCGCAATAGGTAATGAATAGTTTAAAAGCGAGCTTGGCTTTCGGCGAAAAAGATTCAGAACTTCCATTAAGCCAAAGCAGGCGACTTTCCATTTCCCTTTATTACATTTTAAGATACAGTCTTAGGGGAAGTGAGGAAAATCCGACTGCTTTCCAGATAAAAGTATTCATACATGACAGTTTCCATTAAATGACAGTTTCTTTCTAAGACGTTGATCAGTAATAAGCAAACTTCAGTATTAGTAGATGAAGTGGAGAACCTGTCTGTCACGAGGCACTTCAGGGGAATTTCTTAGAAGTGTGCATCTTAAGTGTGAAGCTGGACTTATGTTTGCAAAGCGTTTAGTTCCATGATCAATGACATATCCAAGCTCTCATAGAAACCCACAAATAAAAGGCTATGATTCATTTAAAATTATTTTATTAAATTCAAAATATTTATTTATTTGACAAAAGTGTCCTGACAGGCAAAATTAGCCAAATGCTGTGGTCTACAGCCAAATAAAAAGTACAATAAATGTGAAAATATTCACAGTATTCATAATTCTGGTTTATTTTATATCACCAACAAAATGTTGGACAACAGACTGCAGGCACATTGTCATCAAAGAGCTGGAATATTTGCTTCGCTTTTGGCCGTATTTAACATTTATAGATAGATGGACATAAGTATGTTTCTTGCCCACTGCAAGAAAGAAGTCTATTATTTTTTGTTGAATAAGGTTTTTTTAATTGCACGCATTTGACAAAGCCAAAAAGCATCATCTAATTTACCAGAAAAGCTTAGTGGCATGAAATTCATCAACAAATTTAAGTGGTTTGCGAGCAGCCCGTCCTGACTCAACTAAAATGTATTTCAACAAGACGGATCCAGCCATGGCCCCATCACGTACAGCACTGCTCAAATACTGTAGAGGAAGAGACATTTAAATTAGAGTAGGTCGCAAGGCCACAGCCTCGCCATCAGTTTGAAGAGCCCCCCTATTGATTACAGATAAAATCAAGGTAAAACCATTGATCTGTTGCTGTCGTTGAGCAAGCAATCAGCCTAAGAGTTTACACAAGCCTATTCCTATAAAGGACCTGCCATTGGCTTCAAACCCTAAGCATACGTTAGAAATCAATGTCTTTTATCAACAACTACAAAACAGATGGAAAATATAAAATGTGACTGGATAATTGGCAGTAAAGCAGTGGTAGTAAATTTGATGAACATAAAGTGGTAAGCGTATAAGAGTTCTAAAAAACAGTGTCCGTAAACAGTAAAATACTCATCTATTTAATGTATGAACTCTTTTGTTATATAATTTATTATAATTATATAGATACACAATTTAAAAATAAATTATAAGTATCTGGATTAATAATGCAATTTATAATAACTTGCAATTAACCATAATTTATCTTCGATTTTGGCTTTAAATGATTATGAAAAAAATGGAAAAAAAAAAAAAAAAAAATTTAAAAAAATTAAAAATATTTTTTTAAAAGATTAAGCAATGTAGAAACATATATATATGGTCTATAGTAATCTAAACAATTTTCTTGTAATAGAAGATGTTGATAATTTAGATGTAGATTTGAGGGGTATTTTCTTTTTCTAAATGAGATGAAAATTGAGTTATGTAAATTATCGATCATAATAAAAGGATGTTCTAAGTGCAAATTTAGGTCTACTTTAGATCAAGTTTCTTAACGGCATATGTGGGTACTATAAATTAGAGTCATGAGTTATTTTATATTGCTTTACACAATAACAGAAATGGATAATTATTTAGAAACTATAATAGATCCAATAGTTATTACTATTATCAATGGTGATTAGGTTATACCTAATTGATGGTAAGATATTTTTGATTTTTATAAGAATTTCTAGGATCTATCTTTTGTTTTCCAATCAAGTCTTGTTAGGATTAACATGCAAGCTCCAACGGGACCTCTAGTTAGAATTTCTAGTATTTTTTCTAGTGTGATATATATCTAGTTGAAACCTAGTATTAAGATATAATAAACTCTGATACAACCCTTTTTTGTCTTCGAATCTATAGTTTATCTTTTAACTTTTGATCAAGTTGTTGTAATTTTTTCACATGTTAATTAGGTATTCTAGTATTCTTTATCTTTTACTAAAACATTTTTTTATTAAAAAGAGTCTATATCATAGTAGTATTGTTCTCCACGTCATTTGAAACTCGGCTTGCCTCCCTGACATTAAACATGTTGAATTTGTTATATCACATGATTATATGTGTGCAATATTATCCATATATCATAGAGTACGTAAAATTAAATTAATAATATTGATATGGCATAATATTTTTGTAAAAAATTATAAACTTATTTAAGATGATAACTTATAAAATTTATTATCATTGAGCATTAATATAAAGTGTTATTGCTACGTGGTTTGTTAAGTGAACAATTTTCCATGTTTCATAAGTTGTTAAAATAAATACTTATCCTAATCTACACATGTTTATTTGATATATATGGTG
>DNGE01000103.1 GCA_003486705.1 Bacillota bacterium | reverse complement strand
CTTTAATTACAACACGATGTATAATAATGGGGGTGGCATATGACAACATCTGATATGGTGATACAGTTATGTGAAAAGCTGAATATAAGTATTGCTGAGTTATCAAGACGTATTGGACAGTCACCACAAAATTTTAGTAAAAAATTAAAGAGAAATACAGTAAGTTTAAATGAACTGCTAGTAATCGCAGATATTTTAGGGATTGTGTTTGAACAATCATTTACATTGGATGACGGATCTAAAATCAAGATAAGTAATAAATATCCGCTAAGTTTAAGAAGGATTACAAGCTCATAAAAAAGCATGGATATGACACCACGCTTATGGAAGCTGTGCTTGATTTGTTATGCGAAAGACAACAGCTGCCGCCTAAATATCGTAACCATACTTTAACAGGCAATTACGAAGGCCATCGGGAGTGTCACATTACACCGGATTGGCTTTTGATTTATAAGATCGAAGA
Organism: Bacillota bacterium; assembly: GCA_003486705.1. Classification (GTDB taxonomy): domain Bacteria; phylum Bacillota_I; class Bacilli_A; order MOL361; family Turicibacteraceae; genus Turicibacter. The sequence goes on along the minus strand of DNGE01000103.1, from coordinate 2,287 downwards.
TGATGAATTGCTGTTGTCATTGACTCGCACGGGTACGCATAGCGACTTATTTTAGGGCAGTGGATTTCGGAGAGCAAATTTATATTTGTGTAAAAGAGGTGATGTAATGCCATATATTAAGTTGCACCCAATCAAGCAATTGGATTTTCAAATCAACAGAATTTTAACTTATGGAGATGAAGCGTGTGACTTTGAAGAAGTTAAAAGCGCAGCAAAAGGAATCTCCGATTTAGATTCTTGGTACAAAGTTTGGAGAAGCTTAGGCGAAAAGGCAGAAATCGAAAATAGGCATCTTCATGCGGCTTATTATTATCGCTTGGCAGAATTTTTTCTGAATGAGTGTAGTGATAAAGACTTAATGTATAAAAAATCTATTGAGAACTTCAACAAGATCATAAGCCTGAATAGGTCGTTAAGAATAGAGTATGTTCCTTACCAAAATGCTGCTATGAAAACATTTGTATTTTCAGCAGAAAATCCTATTGGTAATCTTGTTGTTTTTGGTGGGTACGATTCATTTATTGAAGAATTCTACTTAGCAATAAAGAAATTTGCGGAGATGGGGTACAATATCTATCTTTTTGAAGGCCCCGGACAGGGGGAGACTCTAAAAAAAGGCTTAACGTTTGAACCACACTGGGAAAAGCCGCTTGGCGCTGTATTGGATTATTTTGATCTAAATGATGTTTGCGTTATCGGTATCTCTTGGGGCGGTTATTTAGCTTTACGCTCTGCCGCCTTTGAGCAAAGAATTTCAAAGGTTGTCGCATATGATGTGTTATACGATGGATTTGATTGTATGACAAACCCATTTCCAAGCCCAATGAAATCGTTAGTAAAATTTTTATTTGGATTAAAGGCAAAAACCTTTATTAACGCATTTGTTAAGTCTTTAATGGAAAAGCGATTAATTATTGATTGGGCAGTTTCCCATGGGCAGTACATTACCGGAACGAAAACACCTTATGATTTCTATACTCATCTCAAAGAGCACACGCTTAATGGAATTATGGATAAAATCAAGTGTGATGTTCTATTACTCGCTGGCGAGCATGACCACTATATACCCGATTCACATTACGATATATTAATGAATGGAATAACAAAAGCAAAATCACTTTGTGGAAAAAAATTCACCGAAGCAGAGGGTGGCGCGGAGCATTGCCAAATTGGCAATCATCAATTAGCAACAGACTATATAATTGGTTGGTTAAATAAAAATTAATTTTAACAAATGAGCAAACCCCTTATAAAAAGAAGGTGACACCATGAAAATAAAACTCATCCTCGGTGAAAAACTCCGTGACCTGCGTGACGAGCGTAAGCTAAAGCTTGCCGATGTGTCCGAAGCCACAGGCATACCCGTTTCCACCCTGCAACTGGACCTATGTCAATACCGTGGACACAAAAAGTCGAATTTTTTTATGCAGCATGAATAGCTTCATCCTCAACTTGTTGAGGTGTTTTATATCCAAGTGCACTGTGAATCCTTTTTTCGGTTATACCAGGATTCTATATACTCAAAGATGGCTGAATTTGCCTCTTTAAAGTCTTTATATGTATTAATGTACAATTGACATAACAATGTTGTTGATATTGTTATCCATTCGGGAGGTAAGAGAATGCCAACTGTGAATGAATTGTTAGATAAAGCAAAGGCTGAATTGACATATCTAATGCAAGGCGAAGTTTTTCTTGTAAGAGATTTGTTCAAAGGTTATGAATGGAATAGGATCTCCAGAAGTGATCGACTTTTGTTAGGAATATATCGTTTGATAAATGGCCAACAATATTAGGTAACGACGAAATGATTACTAAAGCTATACTAGATAGAATACTACATTACTCATATCTGTTTAATATAACTGGTCCATCATATAGAATAAAAGATAAACTAAAAGTAAATAAAATTGGGGAAAGTTAAGTGAACAAAATGTGCCAAACTTATGTTGACATTTATAAATATAATCATATGTATTATTAACCTAGTGTAATATATTGTATAGTTTAAACGTATTACCTATCTTAATGTATGTAGTAAATGAAAAAAGGTTTTCTAGTATTATTATAGTTATAAAATGATTATTACCATTTTGTAGCATTATTTTTTTGTTAAGTATTAGCTATGTTTATAGTTGATGGTGATACAATGTTAATTTTATTAGCGATTATCATTAATTGACATTGAATTAATTTATTTACAGTGAGCAACGTAACTATGCTTAAAAATTGGCAATTAATTACTAATTTAAGGGTATGAAAAAACCGATTCTATTTGAATCGGTTT
>DNGE01000105.1:1256-2706 GCA_003486705.1 Bacillota bacterium | reverse complement strand
TGTTTTTTTGACAGTTAAATTATTCCAATAATGTAACAACCTCTTTTAACAACAAAAAATATCTGTTTTTTTTACTTTTAATCACATTTTTTATAGGCATTCATACACTGTGAATGAGGTGAGATATTATGAAAATAGGCTCTAAGTTCCCAACCCTCGTCGTTCAAACAACACAAGGGCAAATTAATTTACCCGGTGATTACACCGGAAAGTGGTTAGTACTCTTTTCCCATCCTGCAGATTTCACACCTGTGTGTACAACAGAATTTGTATCCTTTCAAACCCTTTTACCCGAATTTGAAAAACGGAATGCAAAACTACTTGGTTTAAGTGTTGAACAAGTCCAGTCTCATTTGAAATGGATTGAATGGATAAAGCAAAAATTAGATGTAGCTATTACATTTCCAATTATCGCCGATAGTCTAGGTCACGTCGCTACAAAATTAGAGATGATAGGCGATAATGCTACGAGTACCGTTCGAAATGTCTTTATCATTTGTCCAAACGGTAATATTCGAGCTATCTTAACCTACCCTAAAGAGGTTGGACGTAATATTTTTGAAATAATTCGTCTACTTGATGCCTTACAACTTTCTGATAAAGAAAAAGTAGCACTACCAGCAAACTGGCCAAACAATCAACTAATTGGTAATAAATTAATTGTTCCTCCACCAGGTACAGTCAGTGAAATTAACAAACGAGAAGAAGAAGAAGCTAATGACGCCATCGCATGCTTCGATTGGTGGTTCTGTTACAAAAACATGCCAAATAAAAAATAAGAAGTGTATCAATTCATCCAACTTCTATCATGAAATTTCAAAAAGGGAGACTCCACTGAGCCTCCCTTTACTATATCATTGTAAATGCGAGACTAAATATGTCAATTCTATACTAGCAGGAAATAAAATTAAAAAGGCTATTCATCCATGAACCAATTTTTTTGTCATGTTGATATAGCCCCTTTATAGTCAGTTAAATTTCATTAGTTCATAAATTCAAATGTTGATGTTTTATGATCTTTTTGATCAACTAGTGTATTAATAATGGTAACTCCATCATAATCATAGTCTGAATATTGAATTGTTTCTAATCTTTGTCTCCATACCCAACGGTCATATGGAAATATTGTAACAACATCACCATATTGTGCATTGAATGTATCAATATGTCCTCTACATTCCTCTAATGTTTGATATGGTAATTTTAATTTCAAGTATGATCCTGCAAACTCATTAGTTTTTTCTTGAATAAATTGTTCCAAGAAATCATTTTGTAAGTGTAATTCTGTTTCACCCCATTTTTGAATTTTACGTGTTGCTTCTAATACAACTTGATCATAATTACCTTGTTCTAAGACTTGATTTGTACCAGGTTTCCAATAGATTAACATAATATCCCTCCGTAGATTAATTTAAATTTAGCCATCTCGGCTCCTTATGTAAGCGTTTTA
>DNGE01000105.1:622-1132 GCA_003486705.1 Bacillota bacterium | reverse complement strand
TTTATGTAAGCGTTTTATATTTACAGTATATTCTCTTCAGTCTAAAACATTAACCTTTTTTCGATAAGTTTTTTAAATATTTATATATTTTCACTAATTTTCTACTGAGTTAGTTTACGTGATTGATATCTATCATAAAGTCTGATAAGTTCTAAATTCCATTAATAAAGGTAGCTAAAGTTTCAGTAGAAAAATATTGATAATTATCCCTAGTTCCAATTCCATCTTATAGACTATTTCTATAATCCTCTATTATTTAATGAATTTTTTTCCATTTATTATTGAAAACCTTTTATTTTATGATATAATAAATTCATGAAATGCCAGTGTGGCGAAATTGGTAGACGCAGTGGACTCAAAATCCACCGGAGTCAAATCCTTGCCGGTTCGAGTCCGGCCACTGGTACCAACCATAACAATATCCCCAGCTTAATTAGCTGGGTTTTTTTTATCTTTTACTCTATTTAAATCACCTAATTCGGGCATTGACATAAGATATATTAGAAGTCA
>DNGE01000105.1:0-434 GCA_003486705.1 Bacillota bacterium | reverse complement strand
TTGACATAAGATATATTAGAAGTCAGCAGGACTTCAGACTCTTCTAATGTTACTGCTAGAAATTCATTTATGTACAACTCAACAAACTCTTCCAATCCCCCTACAAAAAAGGTGAAAAAAATTCACCTTTTTTTTGCTATACATGTCATTCATACAGACTACTTTTCTCCTCTTACATAATGTATATTGAGGATGCAAACAAGCTCCTCAACTAGAATAAAGAAATAATTAACACCTTTTACTTTAACAATTATACAGATACAAACACAAATTCTTTATTCAATAAATTTAAGATCATGAAGATTTATAACTAGTCTCCTCATCTCCATCTCATCTAAATTAACAATTTTTACATCATTTCATTAAACACACACTAAACAATAAAACCATCACATCAAATACACTTCCATTCTCTCTTCCACATTCCACACACT
>DNGE01000056.1:1193-5277 GCA_003486705.1 Bacillota bacterium | reverse complement strand
ATTAAAATTTGATTATGATAAAAATTTGCAACATATCCATCTTAAAGGTGAAATATCAAATTTTAAGCGTCATTCACGCGGCCATTTATATTTCACATTAAAAGATGAAGAAGCTCAAATTAGCGCCGTCATGTTTGCCTCTTCGTCACAAAAGCTTAAATTTGAACCGCGCGATGGGATGCAGGTTATTCTAAAAGGGCATATTTCTGTTTATGAAGGTGGGGGAACCTATACTTTATATGTAAAGGAAATGTCTCAAGATGGAATTGGAAACCTGTATCTTGCCTTTAATGAGTTAAAGTTGAAATTGACTCAGGAAGGATTGTTTGATCAACGGTATAAAAAACAAATTCCACCGTATCCCAAAGCGATAGGTGTCATTACTTCGCCAACTGGCGCAGCAATTAGAGACATCTTGTCCACTTTAAAACGTCGCTATCCGTTGGCTAAAGTCTATATTTATCCAGCTTTAGTTCAGGGGGATCAAGCGAAGTTGTCTATCACAAAATGTATACAACAAGCAAATGAAATGCTGCTTGTTGATACATTAATTGTTGGACGTGGTGGTGGAAGTATTGAAGATTTATGGCCATTTAATGAAGAGATGGTTGCTAGAGCCATCTTTCATTCAAATATACCAGTTATCTCGGCAGTCGGGCATGAAACAGATTTTACAATTGCTGACTTTGTGGCTGATTACAGAGCAGAAACACCTACAGCGGCTGCAGAAGTGGCAGTGCCCAATTTGCCAGATTTACTAAATTATTTTAGTCAATTAAATATGAGATTGCACAAAAACTTTAGTATGAGTCTTGAGCTTAAAAGAAAGCATCTCTTACAATTAAGCCAACATTATATCATGAAAAATCCAATGGCTTTATTTGAGCAAAAAGTTATGCAATTAAATCAATTAACGGATAAAATGCAATACTGTTTGCAAGACAATACGTATAAAAATAAGCAGAGATATAGCATGTTACACCAACGATTATTCATTCACAACCCGAGTGCTAAACTCAACACGTATTCTCAACATCTTCTTCATGTAACCCAAAATTTAACATACTTAACTCATCAAAATATTGAACAAAATAAACAACAATACGGTATTTTATTAACGAAGTTAGATATGTTAAATCCATTAGCCGTTTTAAAAAAAGGTTATTCAGTTGTAACGGATAAGGAACATAAAAGTATTAAAAGTGTTACACAACTTCAAACAGGTGAGATGTTGAATTTACAATTTGATGATGGAAAAGTCTTGGCGCATATTACTGAGATAACACCAAATCATAAAAGGGGTGAAACTTAATGGAACAAGGAACAGAAAAATTAAATTTTGATGAAGCCTTAGCACAGTTAGAAAATGTTGTAAGACAACTTGAAATGGGAAACCTCCCTTTAGAAACAGCCATTGATTTATACAAAAAAGGGATGAGCCTTTCAAATGATTGCCATCAGAAACTCCAACAGATTGAACAAGAAGTAGCAACGTTAGTTGAACCGACTGGTGCAATGAAAGACTTTAGTCTCACGGAGGAATAAAAATGTCTTTACAAACCTTTATAAAAAATAACAAAGGGCCTTTTGAAGCTGAAATGCTAACATTTATACAAGATGAGAACATTCCGAGTCCCTTAAAAGAATCAATGATGTATTCTTTATCAGTTGGTGGTAAAAGACTTCGTCCGATTTTACTGTTTTCAATCTTAGAAAGTTTAAATATCCCTATCCACAAAGGATACCGTGTCGCATCTGCGCTTGAGATGATTCACACGTATTCATTAATTCATGATGACTTGCCAGCAATGGATGATGATGAATTACGACGTGGGAAACCGACCAATCATATCGTTTTTGGTGAAGCGACCGCTATTTTGGCTGGAGATAGTTTGTTAACGCAAGCCTTTGAAATTATTGGTGAAGATGAAACGCTTAGTCATGAGACGCGTTTAAAAATCATCGTTGAGTTATCAAAAGCTGCAGGCCCAATGGGAATGGTTGCAGGACAAGTATTGGATATGGAAGCAGAAAATAAAACCGTTACGATTGAACAATTAAAAAATATTCATGTCAATAAAACTGGAAAGCTGATTGAGTTTTCTTTAGTAAGTGGCGCAATCATTGCAGATCTTTCTCAAGAAGATATCAATTTATTACGCCAATATGCTTATCACATTGGGCTGGCATTCCAAATAAAAGATGATATTTTAGATATTGAAGGCAACGAAGAACTGATAGGTAAAACAATTGGAAGTGACTTAACGAATGGAAAAAGCACGTACGTTACATTAACGTCACTAGAGCAAGCGAAAAAAATGTTACAAGCTGAAATAGAAGCGGGAAGAAGTGTACTACAAAAATTGTCTTTTAACACAAGTCTACTACACGACATTACCGCTTATATAAAAGATCGTGAGGCCTAATCAAATATTCAACGCGATTACTTGTTAATCGCTTTTTTCTATATGTGCTTATAGGTATATAGGGTGAGCTTGATGTTGAACTATTTTGTCAAGTTGATCATATTTAACCACTTTTTTGCTAAATCATGCATAACATTTGGAACTCGATTGCATTATTTACATTGTCACATGATGTCAAAGTCAAATTATTTATGATATGATTAGCAATAGAACTTAGACTGATGTATTTTAAATGAAAAATACAAATACTAAAGGAGTAAACAAGGTTGGAGTGATTTAGATGAATAACATCAAAGATATTAAGGATCCGTCTTTTATAAAGAAACTATCAAATCGACAGCTTAATATATTATGTAGTGAGATTAGAGAATTTTTAGTAGAATCTATTTCAAAAACGGGTGGCCATTTATCATCGAACTTAGGGGTTGTAGAGTTAACAGTCGCGATGCATAAAGTATTTGATACCCCATTGGATAAATTTATATGGGATGTTGGTCATCAGTCATATGTACACAAGATTTTAACGGGTAGAGCAAATGAGTTTGAAACGCTGAGACAACACCAGGGGTTATCTGGTTTTCCTAAACGAAAAGAATCGGCACATGATTGTTGGGAGACTGGGCATGCTTCAACATCAATCTCGGCAGGTGTTGGAATGGCATATGCAAGAGATTTAAAAGATGAAAAATATCATATTGTTACGGTTATCGGAGATGGTTCTATGACCGGTGGCATGGCTTATGAAGCGTTAAACCACATTGGACATACAGATAAACGCTTGATTGTTATTTTAAATGACAATGAAATGGCAATTGGTCCAAATGTCGGAGCCTTGCATCACATTTTATCGAGTATTCGAACAAATAGGACGTACAATAAAACAAAGCGCCATATTAAAGGATTGCTTAAAAATACAGATTTTCTAAAAGAAGTGTTACATCGTACGAAAGACGGTATTAAAAATTTCTTCTTTGATGAGGTTACATTTAATGCCATGGGATTTAAATATTTAGGGCCCATTGACGGACATAACATTAGTGAGCTAGTTAAGACGTTAACGTATGCTAAAAACTTTCAAGATGGACCTATTCTTATCCATGTTAAAACAACTAAAGGAAAAGGTTACTCTTTTGCTGAAGCCGATAAAAAGGGTAAATGGCATGGAGTAGGTAAATTTGATTTAGAAACAGGTGAAGTTTTTGTTGAAAAGAAGCCTGATACAACATCTTGGAGCCAATTAATGTGCGATGGATTACTTGAACTGACTAAATATGATGAACGCGTCAGTGTGATTACACCAGCGATGATTAATGGGTCGGCGTTAAATGATTACGCTAAAGCATATCCAGAGCGATTAATTGATGTTGGAATAGCTGAAGAGCACGCTGTCACGATGGCAGGCGGTATGGGTGCTGTTGGGATGAAACCCTTTGTGTCGATTTACTCGACGTTTTTTAAACGTGCCTATGACCAAGTTCATCATGATGTGGCACGCCAGGACTTAAATGTTGTGTTTGGTGTTGATCGTGCAGGGATTGTTGGCGCTGATGGTGAAACACATCAAGGAATATATGATATTGCGATGTTAAGACATATTCCGAATATGCGTATTATGATGCCAAGAGATGGAAAAGAAGCCTATGATTTACTACACACTG
>DNGE01000056.1:453-965 GCA_003486705.1 Bacillota bacterium | reverse complement strand
CTAAGAGATGGACAAGATTTAATTGTCATCTCAATGGGTCCTGTATTAGAACAGTTACAGGCATTAATTGACACAATAAAAGAAGAAACAGGTCATGATATTGGACTGATTAATGCGCGCTTTATTAAACCGATGGATGAAAAAATGCTAACTGATATTGCATCGTTACAAGTACCGGTTCTGGTTTATGAAGAATCAACCTTAATTGGTGGTTTAGGAACGGGTATTATGGAATATTACAATGAGCAACAGTTATCGGTTGATGTAAAACGAATGGGAATTAAAGATGTATACGTTCAACATGGTGAAGTTTCACAAGTATTAGAGGAACTGCAGTTATCTGTTTCAGATATAAAAAATGAGATATTAAATTTGTTAGAAAAGTAGGTAGACGATAATATGAAAAAAGAGCGAATTGATGTTTTGCTAGTTCAGCAAGGTTATTTTGATTCACGAGAAAATGCAAAGCGTTCAATTATGGCGGGATTGGTCTTAGTTGATCAAGAACGTAT
>DNGE01000056.1:0-169 GCA_003486705.1 Bacillota bacterium | reverse complement strand
TTTTAACATTGATTTAACTAACAAAACGATTTTAGATATTGGAGCTTCAACAGGTGGGTTTACGGATTGTGCCCTTCAAAATGGAGCAAAATTATCGTATGCAGTTGATGTGGGATATAATCAATTGGATTGGCGTATGCGACAAGATGAGCGTGTTGTCTGCATGGAA
>DNGE01000131.1:1790-3093 GCA_003486705.1 Bacillota bacterium | reverse complement strand
ACTACCTGCTAACATGATGCATTCATTATTATAGATATGTTTATATAATTCAGTTATTGGTTTCATCATCTCTTTAACATTTAATGATGCACAACTATAAATAATGATGTGTTTATTATTTGCAGGACGATTTGACTTAAATATATAATCAAGTTGACTCGCTTCTCCCTCAACTGGCTTTATCTCTACCACGGGGAGTAATCGTTCAGTAAAAATTCGATCAAGTGCAGTTGTCCCATAACAATGCACACAGGAGTTAAATATAACAAAATCAGCGGATTTATATTTTTTAATAATGGATGCCATATCATCTTTAATGCAACACTTCCCAGGTGTTTCACGCCAGCAGACAAGACATCCCGTACATAAATTGATGTCATAATGTTTTAAATGAATATACTCAACAATGCAGTCAATGTGGTCTTTCATTCCATCAATAAATGCATTGGTCATCTTTAAAGTAGCGCTATCTTCACCATTAATACTGCTATTTATTACGATTACCTTCTTCATTAAACGTACCCCACTTAGTTCCCAACAACCATTTTTAAACCTCATAACAGTACACTGCGTTACGAAGTCCTTTATATTAAATTAATTAGAATCTATCCCAATAGAATGCATAAAACTTTAGTACTTTTCAAACTAAATTTTACCACACGCAACTGATTTTACGCAATGAAAACGCGTTAAAATGTAAAAAAATGTATAATTGTATGTGTGTAGGAAAGAAATTGTTAAATCGTGCCCCTTTTTATAGTTCTTGTTTCAATAAATTCTAAAAGACTAATAGCCAATTCCCCCCACTTAAATTGCCTACCGAATATTAAAAACTCCCTCAAAACGCTATTTTCCTAAGCGTTTTGAGGGAGTTTTATATGAAAAATGGATTCTAAATTAATCCAACATGAGACGGCTACATATCAAATGGAGAATAACTCGTATCTTCATGAATTGAAAGCATAAAATGAGCAAGTAATTCGATGATTTGTTCAATATCTTTTAAGTCGACCATCTCATTTGGAGAATGCATATATCGAAGTGGAATTGAGACAAGTGCAAGCGGGATACCTTCATTTACAAAATGAATGCGATCAGCATCAGTCCCCGTTCTACCTGGGGCTGCCTCAAACTGTAAGCTCATATTAAGCCCTGATGCCGTTTCTTTTAATAAAGAATTAATTTTATTATTGACGATAGAACTATTACATAACACAGGCCCCGCACCTAATTTAATTTCTCCAGTACTCTCAGGATCAGTTCCTGGATAATCAGACGCAAACGTCACATCAACAACAAGTGC
>DNGE01000131.1:0-1526 GCA_003486705.1 Bacillota bacterium | reverse complement strand
TGCGCCAAGCTCACGCGCGCGGCGCAGTGCTTCAATGACGATAAACGCGCCGACGCGGTTATCCATGGCGCGCCCTGCGATTCGGCTATGGCTCAACTCTTCAAAATCAGTATCAATAATAACTAAGTTCCCTAATTCAACTAAAGCTAGAGCCTCTTCTTTCGTATTCACACCTAAATCAATAAATAAATCTGTGCAACTTATTTCTTTATTTTTTAGTAACTCTTTATTAACACCGACAATCCCTTTGATCATCCCTTTTTCAGTTAAAATTCTAACTTTTTGTCCTAGGTATAAGGCTGGGCGAACACCACCAACATTTGTTACCTTTAATAATCCATCACTTGTCACCATCGTTACCATCAGCGCAATTTCATCAATGTGACCAGCAAGTAACACGCGTACCGGACTTTCAGGATTTAAAACACTAATTACATTTCCAGTTAAATCAGTTCGCACCTCATGACATTGATTACGCATGTAATTTATCACTTTCTTTTGTAAGTCAAACTCTTGACCTGATGGAGACGCTGTACGTAACATCTCATATAAAAAACATTTATTCATACTCAAATCTCCTTATCTTAAACGCCACGTCATCGTGACATAATCCGTTGTTGTAATATTATCTGGTTGAATGTCAATCGCCACAGATGCCTCTTTAAACGTCTCACTATACATAACTTGTCGAGGACTATATAACATATTTTCAATATTATAATCAATGGTTAGTACTTCACCAAGATCAACCGAGGCTGCACGCGCTAAAATAGACGCATTATGTACCGCATTTGCCACTGCATTCTCAAGCACAAGATCGGTTAATTTAGTATCATCTTTTAATTCAAAAGAAATTGAGAACTGAGGTTTTGCCGGACACGTACCAAGCGCCGAAATAACAGCGCCTAACTTCGCTAAGTCTAAATCAAACCCAATAACCAACGATTGACGGCAACTATAACCGACAAACACTTGCGTATAATTTCCAAACTTATCGCGAACACTTTCATATTCTGTATTCACCGTAAAACCAGTTGACTTAATATCTTCCTTCTTAAAACCAACTTCGCCCAAACACGCACGTAATTGTTCAAGTTGCTTTGACGCATTAGCCAACGTCACTCCATATTCAGGATTTTGCGAAACTAAAGTAATAGACACCTTAATATAATCAGGTGCTAAACTTGCAGTCCCTTTTCCTCTCACGACCATTGTTCTTTCCATAATATACCCCATCCTCTCAGACATAGTGATCAAAATTACGTTAAGACTACGCGCACACACTATCATTCAAGCACTGCCACATCCACTACTCAAGCCGGCTACCCTATGATGACTTCTTTATTCACACTAAAAATCCCCCAAATCGGTATGCGCCTATTTAACATTTTATCCATTTAAAGGAAAAATGCTATATACCATAAACATAACATGAGTCGTACATAGATTCAAGTTATATCTCAAATTCTTCCTATAAAAGCAAATTAGAAATTGAAAAGAAACAAAAAGCCTATGTGCACATCCAT
>DNGE01000174.1:276-2837 GCA_003486705.1 Bacillota bacterium | reverse complement strand
AACGTAAATCCGCGTTTTTTTGTTTTTTTGTTTAATAATTTTTTAAACATAAAATATTCCTCCCTTATAATTCTGTTAGTTTATATTCCAAACTGATTCCTTGATCAGGTTTTGGTGTTTTTAAGTTACTAAATAATTGTATACATTTCAAACATGGGTAACATAATGGATAAGACAATCCCGCCAATAACAACCCCCATAACAACAATGAGTAAAGGTTCGATTAAAGCTGTTGTTGTTGTGATTTGAGCTTCTAGCTCATCATCGTAAAAGTCGGCTGTTTTATTTAGAATCTCATCCAATGATCCTGTTTCTTCTCCAATGGCTATCATAGATGATAACATACGTGGAAATATTCCGCTTTGAGAAACTGGTTTACTTAGACCATCTCCACGAACTAATGATTCGCGGATACTTTGTAAAGCATCTTCTGCCACTTTATTTTGCACAACTTCTGATACGATTTGAACACCAGTTGCAAGCGGAATCCCACTTGCTAATAGCGTTGATAACGTCCTTGTAAACCGTGATGTTATAATCTTTTCATTTAACGGTTTTAATATTGGTACGCGAAGCTTTAACGTACTGATCGTTAACTTTCCATGCTCACTGCGTGAATACATTTTAAACGCAAACCAACTACACAATAAGATAATAATAATTAATATATAGTTCTCTGTTATCGTTTGACTCAATGCAATAAGCATCTTCGTTATCCATGGTAGCTCAACACCATTTTCTTCAAACATCTCCATAAACATTGGCATTACAAATGTTAAAATAACGGTTACCGCACCAGCGGCAACGACCGCTAGAACCGAGGGATAAATCATTGCGGCTTTAATTTTACTGTTTATCTTGTTTTCTTTTTCATAAAAAACAGACATACGTAACATAATCGTATCTAAGTTTCCACTGAGCTCTCCCGATTTCACCATCTTAACAAGTAAATCTGGGAAACTATCAGGGTGCTTAGCCATCGAATCGGCTAAACTGTCCCCACGACGCACATCTTCATGTACATCTGCGATGTCGGTACGCAGTGTTTCATTTGTGACCTGTGTTTTCATAATGCTTAGGCACTCACTAATGTGAACACCTGCATCAAGCATTGTATAAAACTGACGACAAAAAACAGCGATGTCTTTCATCTTCACTTTTTTCTTTCGACCAATATTAATGTTTGTACTTTCAATAACTTCTTCAACAAGTAAAGGATATAAGTTATTAGATTCAATAAGGGCTATTACTTCGTCTTTTGACGTTGCTTCGTACGTTCCCTCTACTTTTTCTTGTAAGGTGTTCAACGCACGATACTTAAACTTTGCCACAATATCTCCCCCCTATTCTCTTAACATCGTAATTGATGTTAACTCTTCTATTGTGGTAATGCCTTGTAACACTAAATCTTTACATTCAAACCCAAGAGTTTTCATTCCATTGCGAATCGATACATCTCTTAATAAATTAACATCGTTTGAATGAGACATCAGTTCTCGGTGTTCTCGTGTAATTTCCATAATCTCATAGACACCTGTACGCCCCATGTAGCCTGTATTTAGACAGTGACCACATCCAGCCCCTTTATATAAGGTCAGTACTTGATCCACATCTTCAAGCAGTACTTCTTTTTCTTCCACACTTGCCGCATATCCCACTTTACAATGTGGGCAAATCTTTTTAACGAGACGTTGTGCAATAACACCTGATAATGAAGCAGATACTAGGTATGGTTCTAATCCCATATCAATTAAACGGGTAACAGTAGATGGCGCATCATTTGTATGTAACGTACTTAACACAACATGTCCTGTAATCGCAGCACGTACCGCAATTTGGGCTGTCTCTTCATCGCGAATCTCTCCGATCATGACAACGTCTGGGTCTTGTCGTAAAATTGAACGCAATCCACTCGCAAACGTTAGTCCTGCTTTAGGATTAATATTAACCTGATTAACGCCATGAATTGGATATTCTACAGGATCTTCAATCGTTACAATATTAATATCCTCTTTGTTCTTCTCCCCTAATACGGTGTATAAGGTCGTTGATTTCCCACTTCCAGTAGGTCCTGTTACGAGAATGATTCCATTCGGAATTGCCATCAAACGGTCAAGTTTTACTAAGTTATGCGCACTCATTCCAAGCCTGTTTCTCCCCACCTGATAACTACTTCGGTTTAAGATACGAATAACGATTTTTTCTCCATTCACGACGGGAAGTACAGAGACGCGTAAATCCACATCATCTTCTCCTACATTCATCATAATACGCCCATCTTGAGGAATACGTCTTTCAGCAATATTTAATCCCGCTAAGATTTTAATACGAGCAACAAGTGGTGCTAATGTCTCTAAACTTAACGTATTCGCAAGTTGTAAATCTCCATCAATCCGATAGCGAATTCTAATTTCTTTTTCGTACGGCTCGATATGAATATCTGAGGCGCGCATCTCGACGGAGTTTTTGAATAAGAAATCTACCATTTTAACAACAGGAGCATTTTTCACATCTTCCATGGATTCAACTTTACCGACGTTTTTTTGTTGTTGTTTTTCACG
>DNGE01000174.1:0-172 GCA_003486705.1 Bacillota bacterium | reverse complement strand
AGAAATCTACCATTTTAACAACAGGCGCATTTTTAATATCATCTAAATCTTCTATATTCGTAATAACGCCTTTACTAACAGCACTTTCTTTAGATAATGCCTCCGCCGCTTTTTTTACTTCTTCGCTACTATAAATGACTTTAATAAACTTTTTAATATCACTTTTTGTTGC
>DNGE01000047.1 GCA_003486705.1 Bacillota bacterium | reverse complement strand
AGTGAGCTTTTTCATTAATCTTGGAAATATGTTGCAATGTCTTCAAAGTTAGTTGCTGCTGTAATAGCGAGCATTAATTGAATACGTGCTTTTTGTCCATTTAAATTGCTTGCAAAAATAACGCCTAAATCTTCTAACTGTTTTCCGCCACCATCATAGCCGTAAGAGCCAAGTACTCGTCCCATTGGGCAACGAGACACTAAGACAACAGGAATTTTAGCTTCTAACGCATGGCGAATACCTTCCATCATCAGTGGTGGAACATTTCCACGTCCCATTCCTTCAATAACAATCCCTTTGACACCTTTTTCAACTAAAAAGTTTAAAATCATCGAATCCATTCCCGCTGCGGTTTTAATTAAATGAACGTCAGATTCAATCTCATCTGTTTCAATATGTACGGTTGGCATCGAGTTTTTATGATAGAATATCACATCATCTTGGTCAACAATTCCTAAAGGACCAAATTCTTGTGATTTAAACGTATCCAAGGCTAAGGTGTGCGTCTTCGTTACTTCGCGTGCCGCGTTCACCTCATTATTTAACACAACTAAAACGCCTTTATTCTTAGAATTCGGGTGAATAGCCGTACAAATAGCAGCTGCTAAGTTAGAAGGGCCATCATACCCAAGCTCTGAACCATTACGCATCGATCCAACAAACACTACAGGCTTAACATGTGAAATACATA
Organism: Bacillota bacterium; assembly: GCA_003486705.1. Classification (GTDB taxonomy): domain Bacteria; phylum Bacillota_I; class Bacilli_A; order MOL361; family Turicibacteraceae; genus Turicibacter. The sequence continues at coordinate 2,685 of DNGE01000047.1, read as the reverse complement.
AATCCATCAAATACGCCGTTTCTTCTAAATTATCCGTCCCGTGCGTAATAACAACCCCACATATCTCGTCTTCATTTAATTTCGATTGAACTAAACGTTTTAACTCCATCATTTTCTCTGGCGTCATGTGAGGCCCAGGAAGTGCACCAAATTCCACAATATCTAACGCTGCCATTTGGTCAATATTCGTAACCATTGACATAATATCTTCACTCGACATCGATGGAATCGCCGCTTTAATACGAGCATCCACCTTCATCGAGATGGTTCCACCTGTAAAAATTACTGCTACGGTTTGTTTCATCAGCCAACCTCCTAAAATTAATCACTTCTTTATCATTTTACTTTTCTTCTGTGAAAATAACAAGAGTATTTCAGTAAACTTAAAGAGATGCATCCTGTAATAGTTAACCACAACTCATGGTAGCGGGATATTTAATGAGAGCTATCACTTTCTTTATCATCATCATTATTTAAGACAGAGGCTATGGCAAATACAAAGGCATAAATAAAAATGGCAAGCTCTGTTGCTTGAACACTATCCATAAAGTGATCCACGAGAGAAACAACAAAGTAGGTACTCATCGTATCTAAAATAACAAATAACACGACGTAGAGCTTGTGTTGGATGAAACCAGCTTCGCGTAGAACTTTTGGTAAAGCGCCCGCAAAGGCCTCAATCGGGAATCCAATCCCAGCTGTCACTATAAAAAATAATAGCAAATGTAACAGTGAATCATACTGTAACCCAAATAATTTCATGATCCCACCGCCAATCATGGCGATAAAAGAAAAAATCAAAAGAAGGACAAGTCCCACAAAGCTAAAGCCTAACATAGGTTCTAATATTTTTTTCATATGCTTTCCCTCATCAGTAATCAGTATGTGACTAATTGTAGCATTTATTTACAATATTTTCTATTCACTTTTTAGGGATGAACGGTATTTTAGTGGGAAAATTAAAGTTATAGCGTGTCATGACTTATGAATTCAATATTCTCCTATGGATGAGATGCTAATGCTTAAATGTACAAGATTGTGACTTCTATAAGGATACGGTTGTTGTTTAAATAATAGCGAAACCGAATAAACTGATGTATAATCAAATTATAATTTAAAAACTGGAAGGAGTTTCCCTATGAATAAGACAACAACTATTATTGTGAGTATTGTTGCCGTTTTAGTCATTATTGTCGGTATTGGTGTTTCGATGTATAACGGTATTATTTCAGCTGAGGAAAATGTGGATGCACAATTTGCTAAGGTTGAAACACAATTGCAACGTCGATTTGATTTAATTCCGAATTTAGTGAGTGCAACGCAAGGGTATATGGAACATGAAAAAGAGGTCTTTACAAGTATTGCAGATTCTCGTTCAAAACTTGCAGGGGCAACAACGGTTAATGAAAAGGTGGAGGCGTCTAATGAGCTTGAAGGTGCATTATCACGTTTACTTGCCATTACAGAAAATTACCCTGAATTAAAAGCTGATGCACAGTTTACGGCGTTAACGGATGAGTTAGCAGGGACTGAGAATCGCATTGCGGTTGAACGTAACCGTTATAATGATGAAGTCAAAGTCTTCAATGCTAAAATTCGTCGTTTCCCATCGAGTTTAATCGCTAGCATGATGGGTGTTGAAAAGCGTGATTATTTTGAAGCAACAGCCGGTGCAGAACAAGCGCCATCAGTTGATTTTAGTAATGAATAAATGTTAGAAGATGTAAGAGGTTGCCAAGTTTGTGCAACCTTTTAGTCTAATTGTTGAAAAGGGGTGATCGTTTTTGGATACGCTAAAGCAGTCTCGTCGATTTAAAGGTGTTAGTCGCTTCATGCTTGCTATGACGCTTTGGATTGGACTCTCACTTGGACTTAACAGTATACTAGTGTCTGCACAAACAGTAACACCTTCGAGTCAGTTTTATGTGACCGATCGTAGCAATGTATTAAATCAAAGTGTCAGTAACCATATTCTTTCAATCAATCAACAGTTTGAAAAGACCATTGAAAAACCACAAATTGCCGTTGTCACCATCCCTACACTAGATGGCATGGATATTGAAACGTTTGCAGTTGAACAGTTTGAAAGTATGGCGCTTGGAAACAAAGATTACGATAACGGCGTGCTCATACTGTTAGCAACTGAAGATCGAGAAATTCGAATTGAAGTCGGGTATGGATTAGAAGGGATTTTAAATGATGCTAAAGTCGGAAGAATTTTAGATGCTTCAATGAATGAATTACGCGTTGGAAGCTATTCACAAGCCATGAAAGATATTTTTAATCAAGTAGTACTTCAAGTTCAGCAAGAATACGGCTATGAAGATGCTTTAAATGGGCAAGTTCCGATGGTTTCGGAGGAAGTTGAAGAAAACGGGATTTGGTTTACCGTTGTGGTCGTCGTCGGTGTAATGATTTACTTTGGAGCCTGTAAGATGATGGGACTTAGTACGTTTGAAGCCTTGTATTTACTAAGTGCCTTTACGAACAGTTCAAACTCAAGTCGTACCTCATCAAGCCGCTCATCCGGTGGGGGAGGTCGCAGTGGCGGTGGCGGAGCATCGCGTAACTTTTAATAATTAATCTAGAAAATTAAAAACAAAAGGAGTCCATGCACGTTTAAAGACTCTTTCTCATGTTTGGGTATTTACAAAAAAAATGCAGATGAAATCCATACGATTTCAT
>DNGE01000075.1 GCA_003486705.1 Bacillota bacterium | reverse complement strand
AAAAAAAAGGTTTTTTTTTAAAATTGTTTTTTAAATAGAGGTGACGTTATGATTTACGCAGAAATTTTAGCTGGTGGTAAAGGAAGCCGCATGGGGCACACTGAAATGCCAAAACAATTTTTAAGTCTTGGGAATAAACCCGTTATTATTCATACAGTGGAGGCATTCTTATTAAATCCACGATTTGATAAAATTATTATTGTAACACCGAAACAATGGATTCAACATACAAAAGATATTATTGCGAAGTTTTTACCTAGTGATCGTTTAGAAAACATTTGTGTGTGTGAAGGCGGAAGTGATCGTAATGAATCGATTATGAGCGGAATCCGTTATATTGAGACGAACTTTGGCATTCATGATGAAGATGTGATTGTAACGCACGATGCGGTACGTCCATTTTTAACTCATCGCATTATTGAAGAGAACATTGATGCAGCTTTAGAATTTGGTGCAACAGATACTGTCGTACCGGCATTTGATACGATTATTGTGTCAACAGATGATGAATATGTTAGTGATATTCCTCGCCGTGATTATATGTATCAAGGTCAAACACCACAAAGTTTTAATATTAAGAAATTAACAACGTTATACAATTCTCTTTCACAAGAAGAAAAAGAAATTTTAACAGATGCAGCTAAGATCTTTGTTGTAAAAGGTGAGAAAGTTAAAATTGTAAAAGGTGAAGTGTTTAATACTAAAATTACAACACGATATGATTTAAAAATTGCTAATGCTTTAATTGAAGGTGGACAAAATGATAAATAAAATATATCGCTTAGTAAACGCTAAGCAGATTAGTATTGATTTTGAGGAGCGTATTTTGGAAGGTAACGGTATTATCGTTCGCCCAACGAAGCTTTCAATTTGTGCAGCTGATCAGCGATACTTTACAGGAACACGCGGTAAAGAAGCGATGCGAAAAAAATTACCGATGGCTTTAATTCATGAAGGGGTTGGAGAAGTTGTTCACGACTCTAAAGGTGAATTTAAAGTTGGGGACCGTGTTGTCATGGTTCCAAATACGCCAACTGAAAACCATGATATTATTGCTGAAAATTACTTACAAAGCAGTAAGTTCCGTGCATCAGGTTATGACGGATTTATGCAAGATTATGTGTTTATGGGACGCGATCGCGTCATTAAATATACGAGTATTAATGATGATGTTGCATCATTTATTGAATTAATGAGTGTCTCAATGCATGCTATTAGTCGTTTTGAAAACAAAGCACATGGCAAAAAAGATGTGATTGGGATATGGGGAGATGGAAATGTTGGATTTATTACATCTCTTATTTTAAAGAAACGTTATCCACAATCAAAAATTATTGTCTTTGGTAAAAACGAAGAGAAGTTAGAATTCTTCTCATTTGTTGATGAAACATATCAAATCGATAGTATTCCGAGTCATGTGCGTGTTGATCATGCCTTTGAAGCCGTTGGTGGAAAAGCAAGTCAATATGCAGTAGATCAAATTATCGACTATATTAATCCGGAAGGAACAATTGCGTTATTAGGTGTTTCTGAAAACCCAATTGAAATTAATACGCGCATGGTATTAGAGCGTGGAATCACATTGATTGGAAGCAGCCGAAGCGGAAGAGTCGATTTTGCAGAAGCTGTTGCGTTTTTAGAACAATACCCAGATGTTCAAAACCAACTGCAAAAACTAATCTCAGCAGTCATTGATGTTACGTGCATTAGTGATATGGTTAAAGCATTTGAATATGATTTAACGACATCATTTAAAACGGTCATGAACTGGAAAGTTTAATCATAGTATGGATAGGAAAGAGTGTGTGTTCAAATGACATTATGGTGTCTGTGAATATACACCTCTTTTTAAATGTATAAAATTAACAAAAATTTCTAAAAATATTGAAGTCATTTTACACTAAAACATAAAATTAGTGGTTTAATGTGAAAATAACATGAAAAATTTAAAATATGTTTGTTTTATTCATTATTTATTTGTAAAATTAAGTGATACTATAAATAAGATAAAAAAATGAGCTGAATGACGCCTCAATGTTAAGAAATTCAATAAAGTAATTGTTTGGTTAAACCACGTAAAAGAATATTATTCTGTCATAAAGTTGGGGGAATAATACGTTAAAAGGAGATTAAGTAAGCGTATGAAGAAAGTAATTACGTATGGTACGTTTGATTTGTTTCATATAGGCCATTTAAATATATTAAAACGTGCAAAGGCACTAGGCGATTATTTGATTGTGGCTGTTTCAAGTGACAAATTTAATGAGCTAAAAGGCAAAAAAGCGTATCATTCGATTGATGAGCGAGTTGAAATTTTAAAAGCAATTACATACGTGGATGAAGTTATTATTGAAGAGTCATGGGATCAAAAATTAGATGATATTAAAAAACATCATATTGACGTCTTTGTCATGGGGGATGACTGGGAAGGAAAATTTGATGATTTACAAGATTATTGCGAGGTTGTTTATTTACCACGAACTGAAGGTGTTTCGACAACTAAAATTAAGAATGATTTAATGAGTACATCGAAGCCTGAAAAAATCTCGAACCACCCGCGCGTAATAAAGCGTAAACTAACTAAAAAGAAAATATCATGTAAATAAGTTTAACTTGAATAATAATATTTTTGTATGACTAATTCTTATGCATAAGGTGAGACCATGAGTGAAATAAAACAATCTAGTTTATTAAAAAGTTTAAAACCGAAATTCAAAAAATTTGTCATGCATATGATGACAGTTCTATATCGTATTTTTTATAAGTTTATTAAGATTGATTCAAGAACTGTTTTGTTCATTGCATTTCACGGCAAGGGTTATTTGTGTAATCCAAAATATATTCATGAATATATGAGTCAGGATATAAAGTATAAAGACTTTGAATTTGTTTGGGCTGTTAAAAATCCAATGGATATTCAAATTCCAAATGCGAAAGTGATTAAATATAATAGTATTGAATATTTTTATTATCTAGCAAAAAGTCACTATTGGGTATTCAACTGCAAGATGCCGAGCTACGTTGTTAAAAAGAAGAATCAAGTGTATTTACAAACGTGGCATGGAACGCCATTAAAGCGATTAGGTCATGATATTAACGTTTCGCCTGATCAAACATTTTACCGTTCTCAGGTTTCGATGGCAGAAATGATGAAATCTTACGATGATGATGCTAAAAAATACGATTACTTTGTTTCGCCTAATAGATTTTCTACAGAAAAGTTTTTAAGTGC
>DNGE01000076.1 GCA_003486705.1 Bacillota bacterium | reverse complement strand
CCTGTTAAAGATTTTTTTATTTCATCACTTAGTTGCATCATATCAAATGTTGTCATTCTATTACCTCTAATTCTTTAGTCTATTTCATATTGTACCCTTTTGAGTCAAAATTAGCAATGATACAAACACAGGGATTAAACGGGTAATATCATCATTTTTTAAAATTTTTATCTCTCAACTAAATAAATTAGAATAGTTTACCCTTTTAATGTGAGCGTTATAAAATCTATCGCCTAAAATAATTTCTGATAAACAGCATGGCATTTAAAAGTAAAAATGGGGTCATGTTTACATTCCCCCACTTATTTCCTTATTCAGTAAAACCCAAAAGTAAAAACACAAAAAAAGTCACAACTTAACAACAAGGTCATAATAGTAACGCGTGCACTAGGCTGTGATAGTGTTAAAGACACGGATGAGTTAACCCATTATAAATGTCATGTCGAAGATTGTATACCTTATTAATAATGTTTTAGTCTAAATAAATAGATGCCTTTATCCGTGTGGCACGCAACCTTTCTAAAACAAGATACCAAAAAAGTAACCTAATCCAATCGCTTGTAAAATAGCACAAGCAGGAACAAATAATTGAAAATACCAATGTTTCGTTTTATGTCTAAATTTAACCATTCCTAACCAGATGCCAATACCACCAAAAAAGAACGCACTGAGTAATAATTTTTTTTCACTAATGCGCCATTGGTTTTTTACGGCACGTGACTTATCCGAAAACATCATATAAAAACAATACACATTCCATAACACAATTATTAATCCCATTGTTGTCTACTCCTTTAACGCTATGCTAACCTAATGGTTACAAAGCAATCGTCTTTAAAATCAATACTAAACGGCACCCCAGATAATTCCAAACCAATCACAAGATGACAAAGCGCAATCCCACAATCAAGAGCCTTTGAATAAATCACTGCTTTTTTAGACAATATGCCCGATGCAAAATGAATACTTAATTCATTTTCATTCACTTCAAAACGCCAAGGCTGCATATTCATCGCCGATGGCGCCAACCGTGCTAACTCTAACGGCTCTTTAAACACCGACGGAATGGTACTCGGTACTTTATACCACAACTCATCTAAAGGCTTTTTTGTACCTTTACTTAATTTCTTCATCGTATCTACTTCGCCCTTTGCTTCATACCCAATCGCAATGATTGCGTAGATCTTTTCATTTTTTTCAAGCGTCACCTGTTTTGATACTTTTGATGATGAAAATGTGCCAGCAACCCAACATGAACTCATACCTTGACTCAAACATTCAAGCACAAGTTGCTCTCCGTTATAACCAATGTGGGATTCAATATGGGGCGCCAGTTTATTTCCAATGAGAACAATGTAAGCAGGGGCATTTGTAATTTTACCATAACTACCTAAAATACCTGTAAAAACATCTTCATCACTTTGAAACACCAAACTCATTTTTATCCCCATGTCGTTCTTATTTAAAGCATTAATTTTGTTCACGATAAACGCTTGATCATCTAGTGTCAGCATTTTCTTCTCATACTTTCTGACCGATTTACGATTCATAATCGCTTCCTTTAAATCAGTTGTCGCCATGACAATCCCTACTTTCATGATTTGTTAATACCATTATACTAAATTTCTTTACGAACGATAAAAAAATAGCCGAATTCGGCTATTTTTTATTGGTGTGAGGTTATTCGTTCTTTCTTTGGTCAAAGACCTCGAAACAATCTGCAAATCGTTTCATTAATTCTTCCATATCAAAGTCATCTTCATTGATTTTCAAACGGCCCTCGACATGGAATAAAGTATTTTTATACACGCGTTGCGGATCATTAACCGTAATATAACAGTCGTTACCTAAATAGTAAAACTGGTCTAAATCATTATGCTCGATTAAGCGCTTAAAGATTGGACGTTGTTTGTGTTCATTTGACAAGGTTGCAATTGGTAATATAACGACAAATGGGTAATTTTCATTTCGGTTATACTGATCTTTTTGAATAACGATACATGGGCGTAACTTAATTCCGGTTACAATTTCTAAATTTTCAGACCGGCGTTTTCCCGTCTCAGGTTCTGCTCTTCCTTCAAAACCATCAGGCCTAGTAATCACTTTATAGCGATCAGGCTGTTCTGAATCTTTTTCTAGAAATCTAAACGGACGCCCTTGCGTATATGGCAATGCGACATAAAATACTTTGCCTCTTCTAATGTCTTTACTTTCTACTAATCTCGGGAGTTCATTCATGTTAATTCTTCTTTACTGCGTCTTCAAACTCCTCAACACCTGAACGATTTTCTTCTAGGTCGATGATATCGTCTAGATATTCTTCAAAAAACGCGGCCACATCAAATTGTTGTAGTGGCGTTTTTGAATGTTGGCTAAACCCATTTGAATATCGGTCACTATACTGTGTGCCTTTCCCCGCTACATTTTTGCTTCGTGTTTTCAAACTGATCACCTCAAATCATCATTCACTATTCCAAATCATCTCTTAGTGGATGAAAGCTACATTCGTTGCTCATAATATCATATTCAACAAGTGTAGCGAGTTGATGTGTAAATGCCCGATTATTTTATTTTTTCAAAATGTGAGTGATGATTTAAACCAGAGGCCTTAACACAAGCATTAAATGCTTTAAAAATGGAAACATCTCCTTCGTGTGCAGCATACTAGCGTCAGGGTGGCGGCGCTACATGCTACAAATACGATTTCAATATATGATCACTGATCCTTTTAGTGATATTTTCAGACCTTTGTTTGCGTACAAAAAAAGACTGCTAGTAAGCAGTCGTGTGACCTAATGGATAGTGGACATCAACAAGCCGGTTCGTTGTTTTATATAGCGCAAGTAGCGGTCGATCCCCTGATATAGTGAGTTGGATGAACTTTGCAAAATATTCATAATCACAGACACCATCTCTCGCTTTTTCACTTTCTGATGGTTGTGTCATATAACAGGTTGACCCCATAAAAATATAAAAATCTGTTACTGTCGAGATGACGAGTAATTGATGGTATTGAAAAACATACGTATTGATGACATCCTCTGGCGTGAGTGTTTCATTAGGTAAACTTATCCAGATGATATTCGCCTGATCAAATAACTTCTTCGCCCCTTTTAGTTCCTTTTCTAAAGAAAGAGATGCATAAGCGATTATTTTTTTATTCAACTGCCTCGCTTTAGCAATCAGACTATCTGAAAACAAATTACTATCAACAACTAAGGCATTACTTAGTCCTAAAAGATTCAATCCTCGCTCATCTTCATAATATGGTACCGGCTTCAACTCATTATGATGAAACGATGCCATTCGTTGGTTTCCTTCATAAATACAAACGACACGAGGCGTTTTCTCAAGCGTTAGTTTTAAGTACGAATGATTTAGATTTTGTTTAATAAAGGTAGACATAATCTGATGACTATATTC
>DNGE01000016.1:2824-3198 GCA_003486705.1 Bacillota bacterium | reverse complement strand
GATTTTTTATGGGGTGGCGCGGTCGCTGCGAATCAAGTTGAAGGGGCATGGAACGTTGGTGGCAAAGGGTTATCGGTTGCTGATGTGGCGATGTATAAAGATAAAATTAGTGTGACGGATTATAAAGGTCATGTGGGGATTACGAGTGAGGATATTGAACGTGCGATGAAAGATGATAGCGATAAGTTGTATCCAAAACGTCGTGGAATTGATTTTTATCATCATTATAAAGAGGATTTAGCGTTATTTGCGGAGATGGGATTTAAAACGTTGCGCGTGTCGATTGCGTGGACTCGAATTTTCCCAACAGGTGAAGAAGCGGAACCGAATGAGGCGGGATTGCAATTTTATGAGGATTTGTTTAAGGAGATGCG
>DNGE01000016.1:0-2597 GCA_003486705.1 Bacillota bacterium | reverse complement strand
TGGGTGGAACGTTCCGTTATCGATTGTTTTGTTAAGTTCTGCACGGCGTGCTTTGAACGTTATAAAGATTTAGTTAAGTTATGGTTAACGTTTAACGAGATTGATAGTATTTATCGTCATCCGTTTACAACGGCTGGAATTGTTTCGGATCGCTGTGAAGAAGGGAAAGAGGAGCAAGCGATTTATCAAGCGTTACATCATCAGTTTGTGGCATCAGCGATGGTGACGGGTGAGTGTCATCGTATTATTGAGGGCAGCCAGGTTGGGTGTATGTTAACGAAGTTAACGACGTATCCGTTAACATGTGCGCCACAAGATGTGTATCGAGCATTAGATGAGAATTTAAATAATTACTTCTATACAGATGTTCAAGTGCGTGGGAAATACCCAGCCCGTATGTTACGAATATTAGAAAATAAAGGAATTTATATTGAAAAGGCTGAAAATGATGATAAAATTTTAGAAGAGAATACAGTAGATTTTGTGTCATTCAGTTATTACATGTCGTTAGCAACATGTGAAGACAAGGAAACAGCAGAACAAACCGCTGGAAATACGGTTATGGGGGTCAAAAATCCGTATTTACCGCAAACAGACTGGGGATGGCAAATTGATCCACTTGGAATGCGTATTTCATTAATTGAATTATACGATCGTTATCAGTTACCATTATTCATTGTTGAGAATGGAATGGGAGCTGTGGATAAGATTGAAGATGATGGAAGCATTGAAGATGATTACCGCATTGAATATTTCAGAAGCCACATGCTCGAAATGAAGCAGGCGGTTGAAGAAGGTGTGGACCTTATGGGGTACACAAGCTGGGCGCCTATTGATTTAGTGAGTGCGGGAACATCTCAAATGTCAAAACGCTATGGTTTCATTTATGTGGATCAAGATGATTACGGAGTGGGCTCTCTTGAGCGTAAGCGTAAAAAGTCATTTTATTGGTACAAGAAAGTGATTGAAAGTAACGGAGAAGATATGAGTTCATAATGAAAGATAAAAATTGAGGGATATTATGCTAGTTATTAAAAAGTCTTTAAACTCTAGTGTCTTGTTGGTGCAAAACGATAAGAAAAAAGAGTTTATCTTAATGGGAAAAGGAATTGGATTTGGCCGCAAGCCGGGAGAAAAGGTAGAAGAGAATAGTGATAATCAAGTCTTTATGCCTATTGATAATAAATCGACCAAACGATTAATTGAGCTAATCGATTGCATTTCGGAGGATTACTTTGAATTGGCGCAAGAGATTGTTCATTATGCAGCGCAAGAGTTAAATACGACGTTTCAAGATAATATTTATTTCCTTCTGACTGACCATTTAAGTTCTGCAGTAGACAGATATAAGAATAATACGATGATCTTTAATCGTGTTTATTGGGAAATTAAAAACTTTTATCCTGCTGAGTTTAGTGTGGGGCTGTTCGCACTAGAGCTTCTTAATAAGCGATTAGGTATTAATATCCCTGAAGATGAAGCGGCGAACATCGCCTTTCACTTGGTCAATGGTCAAGACGGTAAAAGTTCGCAACACAATGCGATTCGAGCAGCCAAACTTATTTCAAGTGTCGTGAGTTTAGTCAAATACACGACAAATAAAGAGTTTGATACGGAAACAATCCATTATTCAAGATTCTTATCACACATGCAGTTTTTCGCCGAACGATTTTTCGCGAATAAACTCTTAAGCAGTGACGATGATTTCTTGTATACGCAAATGGAATATAAGTATCCATTCTCGGTGAAATGCGCCAATCGTGTGGGGCAATACATTTATCAAAATTATGAACGCGAACTACCAAAAGAAGAAATTGTTTATTTAGCATTGCATATTCAACGATTAATTTCGGAAACTTAACGGGGGAAAAGCCTAATTCGGGGGGGATTAGGCTTTTTTTGCGTCTAAATCTTTTGTCTGAAGGTCTTTTAGGGGAATCGAAATCAAACTTAACAAAAGGTTAACAGTAATTTATGGGAAAATATGTTAAAATTTGTCTATATAACAGAAAAAGGGGAGAAGAATGTTATGCGGCTTATTTTAAGTAGTTATCTTATCACTGAACGAACCATCATTGTAGAACCATACAGAGATGAAAAATTAGGGCGTTATATTACCCGGGTCATTGAGGTAGATAAGGAGTTTCTAGTGAATCAATCACCATTATTTATTATTAATAGAAGTTGTCGGAAACATGGTGTGAAAATGGAACAGATGAAAAGACATGCGCAGCAACTACAACCTAAACAACGTAAAATGACGTATGTGATCTCAACAAAAAAGAAAATTATTATGTTTCCAACTTGTTCAGTTAGTAATATAAAAGATTGTTATTATATTGCAACGAAACACATAAGTCGTCTCATTCCGCATCAAGGGGGAACCAAAATTAAATTTAAAAATGGATATAGTATTGATGTGAAAAGTTCGATTGAATCTATCAACAGAATGCGACATAAAAGTTTTGCACTGTACGGTTATTGTACATCTTTTTAGGGGGATTTGTTTTTATATATCGAAGAAAGTAGTTTCTTGTTTGTGAGGAACTGCTTTTCTTTTTGTTTTGAAAGTTTTGTGTTTTGTTTAGTCACATTAA
>DNGE01000100.1:638-4456 GCA_003486705.1 Bacillota bacterium | reverse complement strand
CCTTTGAAGGTTGGAAAAGCTTTTCCATTTAGAAATAAATCACGTCCAACTTGATTCCAAAGGGCCTCCTCGTATCCTGTTTCAAAATATGTTTCCATTAAGGTTTCATCCAATTCTGCTAGTTGCTCAATCCACGCCTCGTTTTCAAAATCCATCATATAACAATTCGGTGATAATGCTGATGTTAGTTCTTTTATGACTGCTTCAATTTCAACACCCTCGCGGTCCATTTTATTAATAAAGATGACGGTTGGTATGTTGGCCTCACGCAATAAGCGCCACACGGTTTTCGTATGGGCTTGGACGCCATCCACAGCGCTCACGATGACGATGGCAGCATCCATAATGGAAATGGCCTTTTCCATCTCATAGGAGAAGTCGACATGGCCTGGTGTATCGACTAAGTAATACGTGGAATCCTCATATTGAAATTTTGCAATGTCTGAAAAAATGGTAATGCCGCGTGCACGCTCAATGTCATGATAATCGAGTAACGTATCTTGATGATCGACACGCCCACGTTTTTTTAATGTCTTCGTGACATATAACACACTCTCTGCAAACGTTGTTTTCCCAGCATCAACGTGTGCAAACAACCCAATTGTTTTATTCATCCTAACACCTCAATGTTTTGTTCTTCATTCTATTATAACAAAAAAAGAAACGACCCGCATGAGATGGTCGTTTCCAATTATTATTTTAGATGTCTAGCACGACTACAGATATGAAAAAACGTTAATCATTTCTGATTAACGTTTTTTTTTATTCAACTTCTGGCTCTACATGTTTTGGAATAAATTGTTCCGCAAACTTTGAACGTCCGCTCGTGTATAACAATCCAACTACTGAGAACACAACCGCTCCAACAAAGTTTACAATTAAATCCTTCATTGTATCGATTAATCCGATATCAATGTAGCCTCCATAATTCCAAACTTCACCGTTTACGATAACTTCTTGAATCGGTACTTTAACGGCTACATTCGCGCCTTCTGGATTAAACATGACCGAACTAATCATTGTAACAACAGTATCTTTTTGCATATCTGTTTTAAAGAACATGTCCATTCCAAATTCAAAGAATTCCCAGATGATTCCGGTTGTCATTGAAAAACAAAAAGCGGTTAAAGCAACAAAGAACGGTGATAACTTCATTGATACTTTTTCACTTCGATTTAAAATATCAATGAGTGCAAATCCAATGCCACCCATGATAAATCCATTAATCGTATGTAAAACGGTATCCCAATGCGGAACCGTTAAGTAATATTCATTGACCTCACCTAAAATCTCAGCTGAGAAAATAAATAAAATAATAATAATCTCCAGTGTATTTGGCAATTCAATATTGAAATACTTATTTACATACACAGGCACTAAAAATAATACAAGTGTTAACACACACATAAATACACTGTTGTAGTTTCCTAAAAATAATTGTCGAATTCCCACCATTACAACTGCAAGACGTAAAATAAAATAAACAAATGACTTAAGTTTATTTTGCTTTATACTAAATATAAATTCATTCACCATTTGTGTTGGTTTCATGTCATAATCCCACCAATACCATATATTTGTTCTAAAAGATTATATCATACAAATGAATAATTAGGTACAAATGAATTAATTTATACAGACATCGCATGTTTTATAACGTTTTTTATTAGTCTTAGGAACATATATCGCCTTCAATACAATCTTTAACTTCTGACAAGTTGTCCTGACGATCGATTTTCAAATTAACGACGAGTCCGAGTATAACAAATAGGCCACCCACTAACTTGCCGATTGAAAATTCATTCAGTAAGACATAATCTACTAATGTCCCAACAAGAAGCTGTCCTAAAAATATAAAAATGGTAACATAAAAAACTGAAATTCTTGAAGTCAAAAATATCTGCATTGCGACAACAACAACACCAACCACACCACCTAAATATGCCCACCAAGGGATACGTTCAAACACCGCCATATCTACAACCACATTCTCTTTACTTAACATTAAAAACACAACAGAAACAAATAATCCCACCACATAATTAAATAGTGTACTTTGAAAAATTCCAATCTCGCTCGATAACTTAAAATTAACCACACGCGATAAGACAACACAGATGCCGGCTAATACGGCTAATATAATATTAATCATAAAATCCTCCTAATAAATCGCCATTATGCTAATACCTAAAATAATTAATCCTAATCCTATCAGCTTTTTAGGATTAAACGGATTCCTGCTTAATCCAAACCAGCCATAATGATCAATAAGAATAGAGGTAATTGATTGCCCTAATAAGCCCAATGCTATTGTTAATGAGACACCCAGTGCAAAAACAGATAAATTATTAAATAATACAGTGAACACCCCAATGGCACCACCTAGATACACGTAAAATGGAATCCCACGCTTTAATTCGACTTTTGATTTCGTTACCACTAAAACGATACTAATGGTTACTAACCCAATTACATGAATCAATACACTTGAACCGTAATTCCCAATTGCAGATCCTAGTTCACCATTCATTGATATCATAATTGAAAGCAATCCTCCGATTGCAATAGCTAACAGTTGACTCATTTTTCTAACCTCCTAAATGTCATATCTCAATGTATCATGAAATACTTGCATATCATCATGACATATGTCACACTTTATTTAAAAAAATACTTCTTAGGAGATTCAGATGAATAAAGTTTTTGATTCAGACTTAATACCTCACTATATTAACAAATACGCATTACATGAGTTTTTAACGCCTGATATAACCCCACACATTCAATTGCATGTTTTTGAAAAACACGAACATATTTGCCGTGATAATGAGCCGCTTGACTACCTTTTATTACTTGTTAAAGGAAAAGCAAAAGTGTATTGTACTCTGAGTAATGGAAAATCGTTATTACTTTCTTTTTATCGACCACTTAATACGCTTGGTGACATTGAACTATCTAGCGAAAATACACTAACAGCTAATGTTCAAGCCTTAGAAGACGTGCATTGCTTAGCCATCCCTCGTTACATGGTTGAACAACACCTCATGAACTGTCCACTTTTTCTTCGCTACTTATGCGCTTCACTAGGAAAAAAGTTAAATCGTTTGAGCATTAATAGCTCCATTAACACCTTGTATCAAGTCGAAAATCGACTTGCAAGTTATTTATTAGCTACGGTCGTTGAGGATACAAGCACTTGCTCTGAGCCCTTTGTATTTAAAGAAAACTTAACTCATGTTGCAGAACTTTTAGGTACAAGCTATCGTCATCTACTTAGAACCATCTCTCATATGTGTCAAACTCAAATCTTAAAAAAGCAAGACAATCATTATATCATTCACGATATGAAATCGCTCGCGGCTTTAGCCACTGACCTTTATAACTAAAAAAGATGTTCCAACGATTGGAACATCTTTTTAGTTATTTTTTCATTCTTAATTCATTAATTAATTCTTGTTGACGCGCGACTTGCTTCGCTAACTTTTCATTTTCTGAAATTAACTTTTGTGTTGTCGCTCTAATATTTGCAATTTCTTGATTTTGATACGCCATCATTTCTTTCATTTGTTGACGGTGCTCTTCGTTTTCAAGCATTGTTAACGCTTCGGTTAAATGACTTGCTAACTGCTTTTCTAAATACGTTGCAAGCTTGCTCGCTTTTAACCAATAGTCTTCTTGTAAAACAGATTCCTCACGGATTAATTGATCTAATGCTTCAATTTTACGTCGAAGTTGAGCAATTTCTTGTTTACCGTAATGTGCAATCATTGAATTCTCGATTTCACGATATTCTAATGATTGAACGGCGCGTTGGCGAA
>DNGE01000100.1:0-408 GCA_003486705.1 Bacillota bacterium | reverse complement strand
GGCTGCTTCTGTTTGTGGTTTGGCCGGTTCTTTTTTCGCAATATAAATTCCCATACTCTTTTTATAAATAAAATATAATACAAATGGAGAAATAACCCAAAAAATAGCAACATATAAAAATTTCACGCCGAAGACAAATAATAAATCTCCTAGTAGGATTCCAACAATGACTGCTGCAATAATAGAAATTGTTTTGTAATCAGCTACTTTTTGCACAAAAGCTTCATAGGCCTCATAATCTTTTACTTCTTGACTTTCTGCATGCTGTTCAATCGCTTGTGAAACATACTTCTCTTGCTCAGCTAAAACATAATTATCAATTTGTTGATTTTTTTTATCTATTTCACCCGTTAATATATCCATTTCATTTACTAATTCATCTGTACGCCAAAGATTTGCAATTAATTG
>DNGE01000025.1:3860-4552 GCA_003486705.1 Bacillota bacterium | reverse complement strand
TCAATGTTTTCATCACGTATCACTTTCAGTCGATAGTGACGACCGAGGTATGGGATTTTCTCCCCGCTTATGAATTGGCGTGAATTTTCTTTTGGTTAATCTCATTTAGTTCCCGTAAGCGAGTGCTTTTTTGGTTACAATATCTGAAATTTGTTCAGTTGTAACGTGTGGTGTGTCTTATCATTTAGGGAGGTAAAATTATTAAACCAAATAAAAAAAGCAGCTCATCTGAGCTGCTTTATTAATACGTCATATACCCCGACGTATTTGTCGGTGTGGAATAAACAGGTTGTTGCCCATAATTCATAACATAACCTTGTTGTGGATAGCCGTAGTTGTATCCATTACTATAATAAGGTGTTGGATACGGTTGTGGATAATAGCCATTACCGTAATAGCTAGGATAGTTGTATCCACCTTGTAGTGCAGCACCTGTTGCCGTTCCGACAAGAAATGGCGCAGCGAAGCCGCCACCAAGTCCGACGCTCAATGCGCCTGCGCCAAGACCTAAACCTAAAGGGCTGATGCGTGAATCTTGTGGCTGACTTTGGAAGGCTGGATAACCGAAATTTTGAAATGGTACTTGTGGTGATTGATTATAATTCATAGGTAAAACCTCCATTTTCGTTGTTCTCTTTTAATGTATGAGAATCTTAAAAATGGGTGATAACCTATAGGCAATATTTTGTATT
>DNGE01000025.1:2852-3581 GCA_003486705.1 Bacillota bacterium | reverse complement strand
TTTGTTTTTTGACCGGCCATCGATTGCGCGAGTGATGGATCGATGCCAGCCGCAATAGCTTGCTCAATGCGTGATTTTACTAACGCCATCGCTTCATCAATCATTGGCGTATCAGTTCCTGCCGGGTTAACAGAGTTAACACGGATATTGTAACGCGCATAGTCTAGAGCTAAGTTTTTAGTTAATCCATTAACAGCATGCTTAGACGCCACATATGCAGGATTACCCGGTAAGCCTGTTAAGCCTGCAATTGAGGCATTATTAATGATGACGCCGCCTTCATTTTGCGCCATAAATTGTTTGATTTCATGTTTACAGCAAAAATACACACTATAAAAATTGTTAGCCATTGTAAAGTCCATTTGTTCTTGTTCTAATTCATGCAAGGGCCTCGGATCACCCATAACCCCGGCGTTATTAATCGCAATATCTAATTTTCCATAGTTCTCAAGCGTTGCAGCTATCATTTCTTTTACATTAGCTTCTAGTGAAATATCTAAATCTAAATAAATCGCATCGCCACCGCCAGTTAAAATCGTTTTTAAAGTTTGTTCGCCCAGTTTCGTTTTGATATCTACTAAAACAACTTTTGCGCCCTCTTTAGCAGCGCGAATAGCCGTAGCTTTTCCAATGCCCCTGGCAGCCCCGGTTACAATCATCACTTTATTCTCAAATCGTCTTGGAAAATATTGTTTTGCCATACGTCTTCCTCCATTCAAATATAGAAGT
>DNGE01000025.1:1296-2620 GCA_003486705.1 Bacillota bacterium | reverse complement strand
ATAGAAGTAATCATAAAAAGTATCTCTACTATATAGTTTAATAAAGAAAGTAACATATTATTATTAAATAGAGCAATAATCACACAAATTAACTCATTTTCAATAAACAAATCACACATATAATAGCGGGATTAACAGAAATAAATTTTAAAAATTAATTAGAAGATAAAACAATTAAAATCTATCCTATTAATTAAAATAGCTACATTATCTAGCGAAGCAAGTCTTTGTAGTAGCTAAAATATTTGCTTTTTTTAGTAAAATAAAAAAGATGATTGTAAAAATTTTAACAATGTTGTATAATTTGGTTAATACTGGAATTCAGGAGGTTGAGATGATAAGTAAAGAGAAGCCAAATAATTTAAAATGTATTATTTGTTCTAGTGACGAATTAGTGGTAGTTAATTCAGACGTCAGTAACTTAACAAAAGAAGATAAGTTTACTGTGTTAAAATGTTGTAGCTGTGGGAGAGTGACAACAAAAGATCAAATCATGGATGAAAATAATTAAATCGGGGGAGCTAAGATAAATATCTTAGCTCATTTTTATTATCTGAAATAGCACGTTGTAACTGTAATGATACCTAGTGCCAATATACGAAAAGCCAAGTCAAAAGATTAATCTAAACAAAATAGTGTTTTGTCATTTTTTTTTGTATAAATTGTTTCTCACAAGGAAACTATAAGTCATCATTTCATAGCTTATTATTATCTTAATGTGAATATCGCTAAGTTAGCGTCACTGTTTTTATCAGTGAAATTATTTAAAGTTAGCGTGTTGACAATATCACTAACTAGTGATAAATTATACTCATGGAAAATAAACCGGACAACATGACAGAATTAAATCTTAAAGTATTAATAGCTTTAAGTAGAGCTGAACAAAGTGTACATCAAAGAGAATATGTAACGATTAAACAAGGTGGATTAACACCTTCACAGTTTGCAGTTTTAGAACTTCTTTATCATAAAGGAGATCATAAGATTTGCGATATTATTAATAAAATTTTAGCGACGTCTGGAAATATTACGGTCGTCATAAAAAATTTAGAAAAGGAAGGGTTAGTAAAAAAATATAATGATCCAGAAGACAAGCGCGCTGTGCTCATTAGTATAACTGAAAAGGGAAAAGAGGTTATAAAAAAAATCTTCCCAAATCATGTTAAAAACATTAATAATATCTTTTCAGACTTAACGGAAGAAGAGAAAAAAACATTAATCGCAATTTCAAAAAAACTCACAAAAAAATAAATTTTTTTAAGGTTATATCACTAATTAGTGATATGAGAAATGAATTTGCTTAAATGTTTTAGAAAGCAAAGGG
>DNGE01000025.1:554-1041 GCA_003486705.1 Bacillota bacterium | reverse complement strand
CATATCACTAACTAGTGATAAAACAACACAGTTTAATCGTGGTAGTGCTTAAATCATATAGAGACGGTAGTGTTCGTAAAAAGGTTAGACTTGTGGATGAAAAAAAAGAGGCACAAAAAATTTTTAGATACATATCACTAGTTAGTGATAAAGGGGTGAGGTCTAATGATAAAGTTAATTAAACATGCGGATATGGGTAAAGGTGATTCAGATTGGGTACAAGCGTTATACCATTTTTCTTTCTCTGATTATTATAATCCATCTAATATTAGCTTTGGAAAGTTAAGAGTATTAAATGATGATTTAATTGAACCAGGCACTGGGTTTGATACGCATCCTCATGCGAACATGGAAATTATTAGTTATGTTGTTTCTGGTGAGTTGACGCATGGTGATAGTATGGGCAATAAAAAATCAGTTTCAAGAGGGAATATGCAATATATGAGTGCTGGAACTGGTATATGGCATAGTGAACATAATTATGGTG
>DNGE01000025.1:0-328 GCA_003486705.1 Bacillota bacterium | reverse complement strand
GGAGATTATATGTTTAATTGGGATGATAGAGAAAATAAGTGGTTGCATATGGTTTCAGCTCATGATGGCGATGCACCGATAAAAATTCATCAGGATGTCAATATCTATACACTTTCTTTAGATGAAAGTACAGCAATCGAGTTTGATATTGAAAAGGGAAGACAAGGATATTTAGTTCAAATTGAAGGGTCAAGTGAATTAAATAAAATTGACTTATTTGAAAGAGATGCAATGGAAATTGTAGAAGAAAAGATTGTCATAAAAGCTAAACAAAAATCACATTTTATCTTATTTGAAATGAAAAAGGAAAATATTTAGTTTTAAAACC
>DNGE01000148.1 GCA_003486705.1 Bacillota bacterium | reverse complement strand
CCAAGTTCGTTTGCATACACTAAACCACCGATTACATATGGTGTACGCCCACTGGCAGCAATTCCCACAACTGTATCATTTGCCGTCAAGTGAATTGATTTTAAGTCAGCAACTGCAAGTTCTTCACTATCTTCTGCACCTTCAACAGCTTTCACAAAAGCCGCTTCGCCACCGGCAATTAAACCAACAACTTCTTCTGGAGCTGTTCCGTATGTCGGTGGACATTCAACTGCGTCTAACACACCAAGTCGTCCGCTTGTTCCTGCACCAAGGTAGATAATACGTCCGCCAGCGTTAAATGAAGCGATTGTCGCTTGTACCGCTTTTTCAATTTCTCCAAGTTGTTCACGAACTGCAATCGCAACACCTTGATCCTCTTCATTCATCACCTCTAAAAATTGACGTGTGCTCATTTGATCAAGATTCATAGTTTTACTATTTCGCGTTTCTGTCGTTAATGATTTTAAATCGATTGTCATCTCTATCCCTCGTATCTGTAAAAATTTCTCTATTCTATGTTCGTATTTTTTTGTATGCTCTTACAGTATAACTTTTTTAAAGGCGGGTGAAAATATTTTTTCACTACTTGGAAAAAAATTGCAATATTTTTTCATATTTTGGAATAATTTCAACTATTTATGGTCGCGTTGCTGCTTCTAATTCGGCTAAATAATTCAAAGCTTCCGCTTGGTTTTTACCACACATTTCTGCCTCAGGGAATAAATCACTGCACACTTGCGGACGTTCCGCTTTACCAAATAAGAGACATAAATTATCTGCTGTTAGTTGAATACAACGCACACCTGCTGGCTTTCCATCAGGCATACCCGGAATTGGTGTTGAAATTGACGGGGCAATACAACACGCTCCACATCCTAAACGACATTCCATTTCTCATCACTCCTTCGCTCGTATGATTGTACCGAATAATCACTCATTATTACAAGCACGTCCCGATGAAAAATAAAAAAACTTCCCACCACTTTTCAGTGGGGGAAGTCTTCATTTAAATATATTTTTCTTCATTTAGTTTCTTTTTAATTGCTGTTGTAGAAATTTCAGGTGTTCGTTGTAAATACTTTACTTCACAATAATCTTTCAGAAAATCAAACTTACCTTCCCAATCATCACCAATTGTAAAAACATCGATATGATATAGTCGAACATCGTTGATTTTTTGATTCCAATCCGTTTCAGGAATGACAAGATCGACATAACGAATCGCCTCGACAATTTTTTTACGATCAGCATATTTCATGAAAGTTTTCTTCCCTTTCACCTCATTAAACTCATCAGTAGATAAGGCAACAACAAGATAATCGCCTTGTTCCTTTGCTTGTTTCAATAAATTAATATGTCCATAATGCAACAAATCAAATGTTCCGTATGTAATTACTCTCTTCATTGAAATTTTCCCTCCAGATATTTACTTCCTTTTTAAAATATCACAGCCTAACCAATAAAAACACTAAAAAAACCAGAAGCTTATTCTAAGCTTCTGGTGAAATACTATTTATACTGACCATTTCATTACTGTCTTAAACGTATTGCCCATATCGTCCTTGAAGGCTTTATGTAAGTCATTCACATCTTTGATTTCAATTACTTCCGAAACTAAAGTAAGTAAATTATTTTCAAACCATTTATTTTCCGAAAGAATTGTTACCGCTCGATTAAAGTCTTGTTCTCCACTTCGTGAATTACCAAGTAAAACAATTCCTTTTTCTAAAACATCACGAGTGTTAACTTTTATCGGCTCCTCTGAAACTCCGAGCAATGAAATTGTTCCTTCTGGCGTCATACTCTTAATAATTTGTTCCACTGCAAATTCAGATGCTTTACCACCAACCGCTTCAAAAGCATGATCAACACTAATTTGTTCCACTGATAAATTATCAAAATCATCAATATTTATCCGATGATTGGCAAAATAAAATTTCCCTAATTTCTCATCATTTTTCCCAAATACCTTTAATTCTACCTCTGGATACAAAATCTTAATCAGGTGAGCTAAAATATATCCCAAATTTCCATCTCCCCAAATCCCAATTGATTTAACTTGCTTATCATTCGAAGAATATTTTTCAAAACGATTCAACGCATGGACAAGAACACTGACTAATTCAATAAATGATCCTACTTCTGGATTTACATCTTTTAAATGTACTGCACGATCCCGACGGATTTGGACGTATTCTTGCATAAAACCATCGAAACCACTTCCTCTGAAGCGAGATTTTTTACTATAATTTTCTGTAATTCCGTATTCATCATGATGCCCATCAATTTTTTCTGGTGTATTTGGAATCAAAGCCACCTTTTCACCTTTTTTGTAGCTTCCACTTGAATCGAATACCACTTCGCCAACTGCCTCATGAATTAATGCCATTGGTAATTTTTGGGCTAAAACTTTTTTCGGTCTATTTCCTTGGTAATACCGTTGATCTGCTGCACAAATAGAGAGGTAGGTTGGCTTTACGATAATTGTATCATTATCATTTAAGTTTAATTCCTCATATTGAATTTCAAATTGTTTCGGTTGAATCAATCGATAAACTTTATTAAACATTCAATCACTCCTTTATCATCGCTTTTGCCACTAATAAATCAAACTGCGTTGTAATTTTAAAGTTAGAATATTCACCAGGGACTAATCCAACACTATAGCCATTGACAACGAATAGTTTCGCGGCATCAGTCATGATACGACGATCCTCTTTCGAAACATTTTCAATTACTGCTTTTAACTTCGAAACTTTAAATGTTTGCGGTGTTTGCCCTTGATAGTATTCTGCACGATTAGGAATTTCATCAATAATTTGACCTTCAACCGAATGGACAATTGTATCTACGGCAGCAACAACTGTATCAACAGCGTCATACTCTTGCATTGCTTCAATATTGGCTGTAATAATTTGATGAGAGATAAATGGTCGAACAGCATCATGCGTTAAAATAATTGCCTCTTCTCCACTATTCAGTTCATCAACAATAAAATCAACAGAATTTTTCAATGAATCGTTGCGTTCTTTTCCACCATCAACAATATAAATTTTCTCTGAAAATGCAGGGATGTATTTTTGGATCAAATCATTCATATAATCAATCCAGGTAACATTACAGGCAACAATTACCGCATCAATTTGATTATGCATTAAAAACTTCTCAATCGTATGCACAATGATTGGTTTCTCTCCAATTTTGATAAATTGTTTTGGTAGTTCGGCGTTCCCCATACGTAAACCTTTTCCACCAGCTAAAACATTTGCAAATACTTTCATCGCTTACTTCTCCTTTTTATTCTGGTCTTTTCTTATTCGTCGGCATTTTATCAATTGTATATTCGACAATATGATGTCCTTGTCTTTGATCTTCTGGTGGTAATTGCATATAGTCACCGTATTTAATTTTTAGATAATCATCCGTATCCTTCGGTACTTTATATTCAATACCTTCAAATGCCAATGTTGTTAATGGGAAGACCTTATCGAGCGGGTGGACATGTTTCACATCGGCCCATGTTTTATAGTCTGCCGCAATAAAGGCTTCATCATTATATTTCGCACGCATCTGCTGAACTTTATTGACAATATATTTATCTGGTACTTTCTTCACCAGTTCCATCGCTAAGACAAAAAGCTTACTGTAATTCTTTTTGTATGCTCCGCTTTGAACATATGGAATTCGTGAAGTAACTAGTACTCGTCCAAAAAGTCTACCAAATAATGATTTCACGAAACTTGCATTTGTTGGACTAAAAATAAAGATATCAATAAAAATTTTAGCGTCAGTTTCTTTATCCTGTTCTTTAATATGACTATGTTTATATTGAAGTGTTAACGGTGTTCCTTGAATATCATTAATATCTACATGAGTATTATCAAACATGATATCTTCTGGCAAATAATTATTCAATACTGTGATTACTTGATCATAGTCTTTTCTTTGAATCACGATATCAATATCATCATCCCAAGGAATAAACCCTTTGTGACGCACAGCACCTAATAATGTCCCCGCATCTAAAAAATAATCAATGTTGTTGGCATCAAAGATGGCAGCAACTTCGTCTAATAAATAGAGTTGTACTTTTCTTAAATCATCCATTATTATTTCCTCCTACTTATTTGTCGTTTGCTTTTTGACAAAATTTTTACTTTGATAAAGCGCAAAAACGAGCGCTCGGTATGTCAGCGGTGTTAACCCCTTATATAAGATTTTTTGTGATTTCACACGGAAGAGCGTTTCATCTTGCCAATACTTATTTTTTCGCCAACGCGGATAATATTTATTGACTAAATCCCAATGCTTTTTCGTTGCATAATGAACATATTGATAATCTGGACTTTTCATCAAGCGACCATATGAAGCAAATAACAAATGTCTCGCAAAACTATATTCAATTTCTGCTTCGTATTGCTTTAATAAGTTACGCTTCTTATACCATTCACGAATACCCAGCATCACATCTTCAATTTCCATGATTCGTTCAGAAAATTCTTGCATAATTGAACTTTCGCGTTGACGATAATAAAAACCAGTCGTTGGTACATAGGTAATTTTTTGCAGATATGGATAGAGACGATAGAAAAAGGCCACATCTTCATACAATAAGCCAACAGGAAATTGTAATTGTAATTTATCTAATACGCTTTTACGAAATAACTTATTTTGTGCCATGGGAAATGTTGAGAGTAAATATTTCGGATAATCTGGCAGTTGTTGTGAAATGCTGCCAGTAAAATCTGCACCTTTAACAATTGCTTCATGATCAGGGTAGACATAGGTAATATCCGTGCAAACCAGATCCGCATTTGTAGCTTGAGCCGCTTCCAGTAACTGCTCATAATAATCAGGTGCAACCCAGTCATCACTATCCATAAAGGCAACATATGTCCCTTGTGCACGTTTCAAGCCAAAGTTCCGGGCATCTGATAAGCCACCATTTGGTTTTTGGTAATAGATAAATGCCTCATGTTCTTGGGCAAATTGTTTTGCTAACTCACCACTACGATCAGTACTGCCATCATCAACCAACAAATATTCAATCTCATTTTGACTTTGTTGTGCTAATGATTGTAAGCAAGCTGCTAAATACGGTTCAACATTATAGATTGGCACAATGACACTGATAATCGGTTTCATTGGTATCCTCCTTTATTTCCATGCCATTGGGATATGGAATAATTTTCGCATCAAGCGATTATAGAATAACTTTATTTGCCAGTAGTAGCGATAAAGTGATTGAT
>DNGE01000070.1:1692-3320 GCA_003486705.1 Bacillota bacterium | reverse complement strand
AATCGTGTTTAATAAAAAGTAACCATGTTTGAGAATTGAACCATGCTTAAATATTAAGGGGCGGATCTGTTACTGGTCGCCCTTTCTTTTAGAAAAAATTTCAGTTGAAATCACAAGGAGGCACATCATGCGCAAATTAGAGAAAATGAGTATTGTTAGTCACACGCAAATTGCTCGCGATGTTTATGAGTTAGTGTTAAATGGGAATTTAGTGAGTACGATGCTTCAGCCGGGGCAGTTTGTTAATATTAAGATTAATGAGGTCGCGTCTCCGTTGTTACGTCGTCCGATTTCAATTTGTCACATTGATCATGAATTAAATCAAGTGACGCTTGTTTATCGTGCGGAAGGTGAAGGGACAAAGTTATTATCTTTAAAACGTACGGGAGAGCTTGTGGATATCTTAGGGCCTCTTGGAACGGGATTTGACTTAGCTGAGGTTCAACCGAATGAAACGGTTGTGCTTGTTGGTGGGGGAATTGGTGTGCCACCGATGTATGAAACGGCTAAACGTTTATCTAAGATGGGGGTTAACGTTGTTTCGGTGCTTGGATTTGCAAGTGCAGCTGATGTTTTTTATGAAGAGAAATTTAGCGCGTATGGTCAAACGTTTGTGGCAACAATGGACGGATCACATGGATTTAAAGGAAATGTTGTGGAATTAATTCAAAGTGAAGGATTTGACTTTGATTGGATCTTTGGATGTGGACCGAAAGTGATGTTAAATGCAATTGACAAAACGTACGGGGAAACGAAAAAAGGTTATTTATCATTTGAAGAACGTATGGCGTGTGGAATTGGCGCTTGTTACGCTTGTGTTTGCCAATTAGAAAGTGGCAAAATGGCTCGTATTTGTAAAGAGGGGCCAGTATTCAAACTTGGGGAGGTCGCATTATAATGAACAACCGCTTAGCTGTTAACTTACCAGGATTAAACTTAAAAAACCCAATTATTCCGGCTTCAGGATGTTTTGGATTTGGACGTGAATACGCTGAATATTATGATTTATCTAAACTTGGATCAATTATGATTAAAGCTACAACACAAGAGGCTCGCGTTGGAAACCCGACGCCACGTGTAGCAGAAACACCAGGTGGGATGTTAAATGCTATCGGGTTACAAAACCCAGGGGTAGATGCTGTTATGGAAAAAGAATTACCATTCTTAGCGCAATACGACTTACCAATTATGGCGAACATTGCGGGATACACAATCGAAGATTATGTGTCTGTTGCGAAAAAAATCTCGGCAGCACCAAACGTTGGCGCTTTAGAAGTTAATATTTCTTGTCCTAACGTAAAAGTAGGGGGGATTGCTTTCGGAACGGACCCACAAGTCGCAGCCCAATTAACAAAAGCGATTAAAGAAGTTTCAAGTGTTCCTGTGTATATTAAGTTATCCCCAAATGTCACAAACATTGTTGAAATTGCAAAAGCTGTTGAAGAAGCGGGAGCAGATGGGTTAACGATGATTAACACGTTAATCGGAATGCGCTTTGACTTAAAAACAGGAAAACCAATTTTAGCAAATGGAACAGGTGGATTATCAGGACCTGCCATCAAGCCAGTGGCTTTACGTATGATTCATGATGTGTACAAAGCGGTTAACATTCCAATCATCGGAATGGG
>DNGE01000070.1:329-1390 GCA_003486705.1 Bacillota bacterium | reverse complement strand
TTAGATAAATACGGATTTGAAAACTTAACTGATGCGATTGGATTTGCGCATCGTCAATAATAAAGCATAACTAAAAGTCAGCCTCCTAGTGGGGCTGACTTTTGTTTTGGGGTGAAAAGCTAAAATAATAAGCACTGTTTTTAAACTTTGTGGTAAAATAATCCATATAAAGTTTAGCAAGGGGGGATTATCATCATGTTAGGAAAACAAATAAGCGATCATTATATTTTCCATTATCACACTAACAGTCAAGCAGAAACTGATATTAGTCGTATTATTGATGTTCAAGAGACGTGTTTTAATTATATTAGCAAGGTACTTGGAATCAAATTTGAGCACAAAATTGAATATTATCTCTGTCAGTCTAAAGAAGAAGTTGGGGAATTTTATGGTGATTATGAACCTTGTAGTGCCTTCGCGAGAAGGCCAAATAAAGTATACGCCGTTTATAACGAAGATTTCCGATGTATTGGATTTCATGAAGATGCACATTTAATTTCATATCAAATAAACACACCAAAATCTGTTGCAGTTCGAGAAGGATTAGCCATGTTTTTTGATAAAAACTGGTGGGGAATTAGCAATGTTGAATGGGTGAAATATTACCTAAAGACTAATCAGTATGAGTCAATTAAAGAGTTAATGGAGGACCATTATTTTTACAACGTGGATTGTACCATTTCATATCCGATCATGGGATGTTTTACTGAGTATTTAATCATGACTTATGGAATGAGTCAGTATCTTAAATTTTATCGTTGTGAAGAGGAAGATTTAATAACGCATTTTGAGCACTGTTATAAAAAAACATTTCAACAGCTAGAAAGAGAATTCATTACTTATCTGAATTTATTTAAGAGTGATGAGGTCGTTGAACAACGAATTCAAAATTTATTAAAAAATGATTAGCTTTCTAACGCTAATCATTTTTTAATTGTTAAAGCATGAACAATAAAACATTGTTTACTTCATGTGTTTACTATAAATTTATATTTATAAGAAAAATTAGAAAAAAATGAAGAAAAAAATGAAGTCCTTACGGATATAGAAGTGACACGTGT
>DNGE01000070.1:0-246 GCA_003486705.1 Bacillota bacterium | reverse complement strand
TTTCTAACGCTAATCATTTTTTAATATTTACGAGTAAAAATATGCAGTAGTTGTGACAAAACAGTAGCGTTAATCCGCACTATTTTGAATAGTTCTATAAGGAAATGACTCTTAGCTATAATTAAATTCTCTCGTTATTAACCGCATAAGAAATTGAACTTAAAAAGATAAAATAAAAGAGGATAAAATTTAAAAAATTATCCTCTATAAAACATTATATTATTTAAAAAATCCACGATTTATGGG
>DNGE01000099.1:1178-3536 GCA_003486705.1 Bacillota bacterium | reverse complement strand
TATTAGACCAAAAGTAAAACCTGTGGATAGTGTCCACAGGTTTATTTTTATGAATTATTTACGTTTTTTGCGTGAGAAGCAAGCTAACCCTAAAGAAATTGAACTTATTCCTAATACACTTGCACCTGCAGCTAACCCCGTCACTGGTTTATCTGAATCTGTTGAGTTATCTGGAGTTGTTTGTTCTCCAGGTTCACTCGGTGTTTCTGGCGTTGTTGGTACTTCCGGCTCACTTGGTACTTCTGGCGTCGTTGGTTCTTCTGGCTCACTTGGTGTTTCTGGCGTTGTTGGTACTTCCGGCTCACTTGGTGTTTCTGGCGTTGTTGGTTCTTCTGGCTCCGTTTCAACATTTGCTTTCTCATTTAAATAGTTAATAATAGCTGTATCAGAAGCGTGTACATTTAATTCAAAGTATACTTTTTCATTACCTTTTGTAAAGACTAACTCGTAAGCTTCCATTGAAGTACGCGTTAATTTTTTTGAAATAGTTAAATCATAATCTGAATACGATTCAATTAATTCTTTTACAACACTTAATTCTGTTTTTTCTGCTAATTCTAAAACTAATGGACTATCCACTGCTCCGGTTCCATTTAAAACAGTAATAGCTTCACTATTAACTATTTTATCAAAGGCCTCAGGTACAGCATAAAACTCAACTGGTATTGTAACTGTTCCACTGTATAAAGATGGATTACGATCACTACCAAAATAAAATTTGAATGTGATCACCAATTCATTTGTTTGAACATTTTCAAATGTAATTGTATTAGATTCTTTGTCATAAGAGCCATTCACTGGATGAATTCCTTCACCCTCAAAATACGCCTCATATTTCCAATAATCTCCTTGTAATGGATTATCTAAAACTAGTGTTTCTCCTTTTTTAATTACAACAGGATTAACCTTTATCATTTGATTAACCGCATCTGTACGCTCTGTCATAAACGCAGGACTAATATCTAAAATATGGTTACCTGAAACTGAAAGATCATACAATGATTCATAATTATTAATAAAACTTAAATCTGTTAATCCTACTGAATCAGCTTTTAAAGTTTGTAGTTTTGTTCGATTAAATAATGGCGTAAAGTCATTAATTTTGTTATGGCTAATATCTAAACTAAATAACTTACTAAAGCTATTCAACCCTGTTAAGCTTGTTAAATTATTATTAGCTATTGACAATGACACTAAGTTTGTTAAGTTTGAAATATCATTTAACGACGTCAATCCTACTCCCTTAATTGATAAAACCTCTACCTGCGTTAATTGATTTAATACATCAAAATTAGATAAATTAATATCATCCGCTGTTAAATATTCTAATGCAGTTAACGATTTTAATACCGTTAAATCAGTTACTGTTGTTTCACTAATATCTAAACCTAATAAATTGTTTAAATTTAATAAATCCGTTAAATCACTAATTGGATTAGCTTTTATGTTTAAATGAGATAATTGGTTTAACCCTTTAATCGGCGATAAATCACTTACCTTATTTCCATTAATATTTATATACGTTAAGTTAGGCAATTCACTAATTGGTGATAAATCTTCTATCTTATTGTAGTTTTCAACATTTGTATCCCACGATTGGCCATTACCTAAATCAATATGTTGCAAGTTAGTTGCATACTGAAGTCCTTCTAAACTCGTAATGCTTTTCTCTTCTAAATAAAGTGAGTACAAGTTTAACATTTGCTCTTTTGTTACATCTTGATCAACATTATCGTAATTCCCCAACATAATATTAATTTCTTGTTTTAAATTTGAATCTGGAATATTTACAATGTCTGACTGTCCCTCTTCAAAAGTTTGTTCAACTAATAAATTTGATTGTGTTGCTGATACTTCTAGTTTAGTAACATTTAATGTTGCTGCTAATGCAACTGCCGTTAAAACTGATACAGATGTTTTTTTCATAACTAATCCTCTTTTCCCTGTTTATCCCTATTAATATATTTTTCACAAAATACATACATAATAATACAATATTATACATTTCTTGTAAATATATACTTTTTAATACATTCAGAAAATATCCTATTTCTATATCCCAATAATGTATTTGGATGCAATCCATATTAACTGTCAGTATTTGCTTATAATATTTACTGTAGTTAACTCGTTACCTATTCACTCACAGAATCCTTGTATAATTTGTCCAATAATTACTTTATCTTTAGCTGCACAGATAATATACTTTTTACTGATTTAACTGTTATTCTGCTTTATCGATATACCATTAAAGTCTCCCTCATAATAGATTGTTTTTTAACATTATAAAAAGCCCAGTATTTATACTGGACTTTTGAATATTATTAGCTTTTATTATGACACATGATAAATCATCTG
>DNGE01000099.1:0-967 GCA_003486705.1 Bacillota bacterium | reverse complement strand
TTGTTTAACCAATCTCGAATTTTTCCAACAGCTTGAATGCGTGTTTGAAGTTTCATTAACAGGTCTTTTTCAAGTGTGGTTAAAGTTACAAGGGTTTGCTCTTTATCCTCAGTAAGCATTAAACTTGTCTGAGTAATTTTTTGTTCTAATAAATTATAAAAGTAGGCATCTCCACTTTGTAAATTTTTTTGTTTAAGTGGGGTGCATATTTGATTTAAAAATTCTTCTGTGGATAATATGTTTAATAAATTAACAGATGTTTTGAGTTGATAAAAAACTTCTGTCATCTTAAGTTGAAGTTGGGATAGGATGGTTAAATATTCTGAGAGTGCGCCATATTGCACCGTAATCTCTCTAATACTCACACAAGAATCCATCTCTAACTTTAATAGATAGTCGCTTATTTGTTTAATTGAATCGTTTAGTTCGTTCATCGCCCACTCACTCCTTTTTGAATTAGTTTTAAATGATATGAACGAACCTCTAAAATTATAACCACATGATGCTAAATCTCGTAAATTTCTCCGTCATCACTAACAAAGAGGGTCATCATAATGCCGTCGCCACCTTCTGCTTCTAACTTTTTAGATTTGATGGCAACATAGTACCCAATTCCACCGCCATAGTGAACCGGATCAGCCTCATATAAATACGTATAATCATCGTCTGCCCCATATTTTTCTAACGCAATCGACACGGCATCTATCGCTGTAAAATGTTCGTGATCCGTTTCATCTTCACACCCTATGTCGTCAAATGTCGCAAATAAGTCCGACACTGTTTGATCAATTTCTTCTTCTGTTGGTTCACTATTTTCTTGCTCTAGTGATTCAGAAATTTGTTGTGTTACTGTTTCATCCGTATCTGCATCTACACTTGTCACCTGATTACATCCGCTTAGTAAAAAACATAAGATAACTATCAACCTTTTCATAACATCGGCCGTTGCCAAAAGATTATAAAACTC
>DNGE01000163.1:4143-5114 GCA_003486705.1 Bacillota bacterium | reverse complement strand
CGTTTTTTAATGGGGTTTATGGCAGATGTCTTTACAAATCGTCAGCTTGTTAATTTGGGAATTGGAATTTCATTTATTGGTTCGATTTTATTTTTAGTACCGAGTAATCCGTTGATTTATGGACTAGGTATTTTGTTAATAGGTCTAGGATTTGCGCCCATTTATCCATGTTTAATGCATGAGACATCCGCTCGTTATAATAGTGAGCAAGCGAAGAAAATTATTAGTCAACAAGTGGCTATTTCTTATCTTAGTTTGCTTGTGTTTGTTCCGATTTTAGGTTGGGTAGCGACACATACATTTTTAGAAATTATTGCATTTATAACAATCGGATGTGTTATAGCCCTACATGCCGTTGTAAAAAAATTAAATCAATTAACATAAATAAGCAGACATTATCACAACAATGCACAGTTGAGTCCTATTAGATATAAGGTATGATTTATTAATAAATGGTAATAAATATACTATACTAATTGAAGGAGCTAAATTTATGTTTAAAGAAATCATGATTGTAGCGGTTGGGATTATTGTAGGGGAGCTTTTATTAGACGGAATTCGTTACGTCTTTTCCTCAATTAAAAATAGTAAAAGGAGTCCTATGTAAAAATAAGGACTCCTTTTACTTATGAGCACGATATGTGATTACTTATCATCTGAAACATATTCTAATAGATCACCAGGCTGACAATTTAGTTCTTTGCAGATTGCTTCAAGTGTTGAGAAGCGAATGGCTTTAACTTTACCTGTTTTTAGATTTGATAAGTTAACAACCGACACCCCAACACGGTCAGCAAGTTCAGATAACTGCATTTTACGGTCAGCTAGGACGCGATCCAGTCTCGTAATAATGGCCATTGTTTCACTCCTTAGATTGTCGCATCGACTTCTTCTTGCAAGTAGCTTGCGTATTTAAAGATATAAGCAAATAATATGATACCAAGTCCAACGAATACCGTTACCCCATCAAA
>DNGE01000163.1:0-3829 GCA_003486705.1 Bacillota bacterium | reverse complement strand
CCAAGTCGATTCATGCTTTTAATAGAAGATGGTGCAAATGGATTTTTATCAATGACATTCTTCAAAATTTCGCGAAGATATTTAACGTTGACTAAAGCAAGTATACTTGCAATGCTTCCCCCTAAAAGCATCACATTAAAAAGGTATTTAATATTAGCTCCTGTAATGATTTGATTAGTCGATTCAACATTAAATATTAAATCGCCATATTGAAAAATAAATGGGGTACTATCAATGGATAGAAAGTTATCAAATAATTGAACAGGAATAAGGTTAATTACAATTAAACCGATAATAAAAACAACTGCGCCCACTATTAATACCCAATTTGCAATTCGTAAGATAACTTGTAATACTTTTGCTAATTTCTGAAATTTTTTTACTTCCAATCGTTTTTCATTCATCATTATCACCTCATATTTTTTGTGAATCCCACTATAATTATATGAAGTAGTTAATGAAAAGTGAATATTATTTAACGATAATCATTAAATAAATATCAAATATCATTTAATATTTATTGTTTTAAGTTGCGTGAGGGTTAGGAATTATGTGTTTTTGTCGAGGAATGTAAATATTTAAACAAGCCGCGGTATTAAAATAGTCTCATGAAGAGGAGACAAATCTGGTAAACTAAAGATAACAATTATTTTAGGAGGTTAAAAAGGATGCAACTAGGAAAATACAGACACTTTAAAGGAAATGAATATGAAGTGATTGGCATTGCCAAACATAGTGAAACATTAGAAGAAATGGTTGTATATCGTCCGTTGTACGGTGAAGGTGGATTGTGGGTACGTCCATTATCAATGTGGAATGAAAGTGTTGAACGAGATGGAAAAGTGTTTAAACGTTTTGAAAAGGTGGAGGATTAGTAAATGGCTAAACGCAAACGATATAATAGGAAATTTGAAGAAGAAGTTGAGTTAGAAAGTAATGCTGATTTTTATTGTATTGTCGGTTATACTCCCGGGGGAGCACCTTATGGTTTAACATGAGAAGAAGCATTTAATGATGGTATTATAAAGGAATTACCATCGTGGATTAGTGGTGAAAACAAGCAGTGGAGTTATCCATTTGATGATGGTATTATAAAGGAATTACCATCGTGGATTAGTGGTGAAAACAAGCAGTGGAGTTATCCATTTGATGAAGATTCACCGTTTAAATAAAAAGAGGAGCAAATAAATAATGAAGTTAACAACTTTTGAAAAAAAGATTCATTCTCCCGTTTTAGAAAGAGGTAATAAAATTTTTTTAGAGAATCGAATTATTGAATTAACTGAAGTTAGAACTGGTGCATTTGAGTCTTTGGTGTTGGATAATGATGGTCGTGAATATGAAGTTGTTTTGTTACTTGGAAAAGAACTTGACATATTAATAACAGGATGTGCTTGTCACGAAGATATTGAAACAGTATGCGAGCATGAAGTCGCAGTGTATTATGCGGTAATTGATAGATTTAATGATCAGAAAAATCGTATTAGCAACTTAATCCCCCCAATGTCAGGAAAAAAAGTTGGACAAAAATCAATAAATGCTATCAATGAAACAGAAAAACTAAATTTTTATATCCAAGCATTTGAAACACAAGTTAATAAAAAATTGAGAAGATATACTGAAATAAGCACTGCTAAAACTTATTTAAACGGGGTAAAAATTATTAAGGATGCCCACTCATTATTTTATGACCTTAAAGAATGTGTTATGAAAACAAACCTAGTCTTACTTGGGATTAAAGGCTATTTATTATTATTGCATCAATTGTTATTTTTACATTATCAGTTAGAAGAGACAAGTGATTCTTACTTTGAACTTGTCTATGAAATCCTAAACGAACAGCAATGCTTAGTTAAAGTGATGATTAATGAACCTGTACACAAAAGAGAAGAGGTTTTAAATGAGTTATTATGTACACTCGATACAGTGTTAAACCTGATAGATTTTGAGATTGAAATGGATATATTTGATATTATGTTTGTTTTAGTTGATGAAAAGGTTATCCGTCAGAGGCTCATGAGTTATTTAGATAAAAAGATTGAAATACTTAGTGCTGCTCACAATCAAGTAAATACCATTCGACAACTTGAGTTATTGCTTCAAATGAAATATGAGGTGATAGACCGATACTTGACTGAGGAGGAATGTTTAAGTTTTCTCAAAACCTATTGTCAGTTTAATCACTTTAAGATGATGTACGTGGAAAAATTACTGACTCAACATCAGTATCAAGCAGTCATTGAGTTGATGAAGGTAGCGGAAATAGAAGATAGGGAGCATCCTATGCTATTGAAACAATGGCAGTGTTTACGTTATGAAGCGTACGAGGCAATAAATGATGTAACGTCACAACAAAAGTTAGTAAAACAGTTAGTATTAGACGGACATTTTGAATTTTATGAAAAATTAAAGGATTTAAATAAGGATGCTTTTCAATCAGTATACCAAGAGCTAAAATCAGAATTTAAAACATGTGTTGATCCTTATTCTTCTTCAACCTTTATTAATATAATTGAATTAGAAAAAGATTTGGAAGAAATGAATGCCTATGTATTAAGGGATTATACACAAATTGAACGCTATGCCGATTTACTAATCAAAGAAGAAGTTTATCGTAAAAATGTAATGAATTGTTATCGATTATATATCGATTCAATAGCAGCAACAGCTAAAAATAAAATGGAGTTACAATTAGTTTGTAAAACTATTCAACGCTTTAGTAAGATAGCAGATAAATCAGAGTATGACAATCTAATTGAGCATCTATTTAGGGTATATGCAAGGCGAACCCAATTTATCAAAGTCCTAACAACACTTGAACCAAAAATTATCCAGAAATATTTACATACTCAGAATGAAAAAGAATTATCAAAAGTGAATACCGCTAATCAAGATGAGATTTATTCACAGTTTATGACGCCTCTATTTTGATAAATAATAAGTTACGATATTATATTGCGGTTTAATGTAATAGAGAAAGAGTGGTTAGAAAATGAGAGAAAACTTTAAGATTCGTAAAGAAAAACAAGAAGAGATGAAACTTGCATTGCAACACTATTTCTTGACTGAACGTGGTGAGGAGTTAGGATCGTTGGCAGCTGAGATGATGGTTGATTTTATTTTTGAAAAATTTGGTCCTGAATTTTATAATCAGGGTGTTAATGATGCGTATGCCTATCTAAATGATCGCTTAGAGGATGTTTTAGAATTGCAAAAATATTAAAGATTAAGTGTGGAATAAAAGACGTGTTAAATAAGTATTGTCTTTAAGTGTCACTAAGCTGTTTGGTTTATAGGTGAGTATACAAAAATAGTTATCTAGGGGTGAATTCATGTCAACACTTTATCGTCAATATTATGATTCTCCTATTGGTCTTATTGAAGTTGAAACATCTGAGAATGCGGTCTGTGCTGTTTCGTTTGTGACAGTGAAGAAAGAAGTGACTGATACGGTTCCTATTTTGCAAGCGGCGATGAAGCAACTGGATGAATATTTTAAAGGGAAACGTTATGAATTTTTGTTGCCTTTTGAAGTGAAAGGCACGGACTTTCAGATGAAGGTTTGGGATGCGTTGCAACAAATCCCATATGGTGAAACGCGTTCATATAAAGATATTGCAATTAATATTGGCAATGAATTAGCAGTGAGAGCTGTCGGTGGTGCAAATAATAAAAATAAGATTGCGATTATGATTCCGTGTCATCGTGTTATTGGCTCAAATAAGCAACTAATCGGTTATGAGAGTGGTCTTGAAAAAAAGCAGTGGTTATTAAATCATGAAGAAAAGAGCTTAAAACTGTAAAAGGGGATCTTTCTCAACTTTGGGTA
>DNGE01000088.1 GCA_003486705.1 Bacillota bacterium | reverse complement strand
CTATTACGCTATGCAGAGGAAATTGAATATTATGAACTTGAACATGACCGCCGAAACTCGGCCATTCCTATGCTTGATTTAAAACATATTAATGCTCGTATCGAACCAGGTGCTATTATTCGCGATAAAGTTGAAATTGGTAACAATGCCGTGATTATGATGGGAGCTGTCATCAATATCGGTGCGGAAATCGGTGAAAATACGATGATTGACATGAATGCCGTGGTCGGGGCTCGTGGAACGATTGGGAAAAATGTTCACGTCGGAGCCGGTTCGGTCATTGCTGGGGTGTTAGAACCGCCGAGCAAAACGCCTGTCATCATCGAAGATGATGTCATGATTGGTGCAAACGCCGTCATCTTAGAAGGTGTGCGCGTTGGACGCGGTGCTGTTGTGGCAGCGGGTGCGGTTGTCACACAAGATGTCGAACCGAATACGGTCGTGGCTGGCATGCCAGCCCGCGTGATTAAAGCAAAAGATGAACAAACAGCTGATAAAGTGAAAATTTTAGAAGATTTGAGATAGGGAGTGGGAATATCGGGTGCCGATATTCCTCTTTCTTTATAGGGGTGAGAATATGATGCATATTTTAGAAGAAGATAAAGAATACGTGTTGAATACGTATC
Source organism: Bacillota bacterium (assembly GCA_003486705.1). Taxonomy (GTDB): domain Bacteria; phylum Bacillota_I; class Bacilli_A; order MOL361; family Turicibacteraceae; genus Turicibacter. The sequence goes on along the minus strand of DNGE01000088.1, from coordinate 3,134 downwards.
AAAGGTTGGACCTTGTTATGAGTCATGGTAATGGGTCGTATTTGTATGATGTGAGGGGAAATAAGTATTTAGATATGTACAGTGGCATTGCGGTGAATAATTTAGGTCATGATAAGTTGCTCAGTGAAATAATGGTTGAACAGGCTCGAAAGTACGTGCATGTATCGAATTATTTTGTGAGCCAACCGGTTGTGGATTTAGCGAAAAAATTCGTTCATCACACGTTTGCCTCGAAGGTATTTTTTGCGAATACAGGGACGGAATCAAATGAGGCAGCGATTAAGCTTTGTAAAAAGTATGGGCGGTCGCTAGATCCGAATAAAGTACAGATTTTATCGGCGTATGATTCGTTTCATGGACGAACAACGGGGGCGCTGACGTTAACGGGGCAATCGAAATACCAAGATCAGTTTCAACCGTTAATGCCAGGAGTTGCTCATTTTAAGTTTAATGATGTGGCTGATTTAAGAAGTAAAGTGAGTCATCAGACGTGTGCGGTCTTTTTAGAAATGATTCAAGGGGAAGGTGGCGTGGTTGAAATCACGCAAGATTTTATGGCTGAATTAGTTTCCTTATCTAATGAATATGATTTTTTAATTGTGGTGGATGAGGTGCAAACGGGAATGGGGCGTTGCGGCGATTTATTTGCGTTTGAGAAGTATGGCTTTACACCGGATTTAGTGACGGTTTCGAAATCTGTTGGCGGTGGATTACCACTCGGAGTTATGTTAGTAGCTAAACATTTAGAGACGGTATTTCAACCGGGTGATCATGGGTCGACTTTTGCGCCCAACCCAGTAGCTTGTGCATGTGGGGGCTATGTGTTAGACCAGCTAATTAATTCGAATTTATGTCAGGAGGTTCGTGAAAAAGGGCAGTATCTTTTAACGTCATTAGATGTGTTAAAAGCGAAGTATCCAACTGTGATTAAAGACATTCGTGGGCGTGGATTTATGATAGGGATTGAAGTAGGTGAATTTGCTGCACAAATTAAACAAAGAGCACAACAACATGGTGTGTTATTGAATTCAACGAATCATACGGTGATTCGATTATTGCCTGCCCTTACGATGTCTGATGAGGAATTGAATGAATTTTTATCGGTGTTTGAAACAGTATTAAAAGAGGTGGTCTAATGTATAACTTTCATAAGTTTCAAGGCACAGGAAATGACTTTATTATTTTTCATGAAGCTGATGTAGCGGGACTCAATTATACGAATTTAGCGCAGCAAGTGTGTGATCGTCACTTTGGGATTGGGGCTGATGGCATGATGGTCGTGGCAACATCACAAGTCGCTGACATAGGAATGCTATTTTATAATGCAGACGGAACGGTGGCCACGATGTGTGGTAATGGGATTCGTTGTTTTGCAAAGTATGTTTTTGATCAAAAATTAATTTCTTTAGAGCAGTTTACTGTTGAAACGTTAGCTGGCATTATGAACGTTGAGGTCATGGACAGTCAACCTCATGTGAGTCAGATTCGCGTTAATTTGGGAAAGCCTGTTTATGAAGGAGAGGCGATTCCTAAAGGAGTAGCAGGTCCTTATTTTAATCAGCCGTTAACGATTAAAGGAAAAACTTATAACATCAATACACTTATTATTGGAACCATTCACACTGTTATTTTTGTTGAAGACCTCAATCAAGTAAATGTGGCAGAGGTTGGACCACTGATTGAAAATCATGATTTGTTTCCGTTGAAAACAAATGTGAACTTTTGTGAGATTGTAGATCGAAAAACGTTACGTGTATCGACATGGGAAAAAGGCGTCGGGCAAACATTAGCTTGTGGAACCGGTGTTACGGCTTCAGCAATCGTTAGTTCTGAACGTTTTGAATGCGATTCTGTCATGGAGGTAGGCGTCGCAGGTGGAACCTTGCTAATTGAAAAGATTGACGATGCATTTTATATGACGGGGCCTGCAACCTTGATCTGTTCTGGGGTTTATAACTTTGTATAAGAGACAAGTTAAGAGCTTAACAGATTTCAGTGACTCTCTGAAACGTGAAACCTCAGTCAGGGATGTAAACTGACCTGACTAAAAATGCCTAAAAACCTTATCGCGAGATAAGGTTTTTTATATTACACATAACAAAAATCGAATAAAGTCATGATTCATCGGTTTTTGTGGTCATGGTTGTGCATATTAGTAAAGGTCAGTTATATTTTAAGAAGGAGTTGTGTTTATGAAGAAACGAATTAGTTTTGCGTGTATGCTAGGATTGATGTTAACGATGATTTCGGTATGTTATTCAACGATTGGGGTGCGTGCTCAGTTAGGAAATGAAGTTGATGTTAATGTTCATGATGAAGTTAAAAATATTGTAGAAGTTGCGATTGAAGATGGACGCTTTAATACGTTAGTGGCTGCGCTTAAAGCAACAGGGCTTGATGAAACGTTAAAAGGTGATGGTCCTTATACCGTATTCGCACCAACAGATGAGGCTTTTTCTAAGTTACCCGCTGGGACGGTTGAGGAGTTATTAAAGCCTGAAAATAAAGATAAGTTAACAAATATTTTACTGTATCATGTGTTACCTACAAAGGTTTTATCGCCTGATGTGGTGAGATTAGAAAACAAAGAGATTAAAATGTTAAATGGAAAAACGGCTAAAGTTACGATTGTGAAAAAAGAAGTGTTTATTGATGGGGCAAAAGTTATTGCTGCGGATATTATCACTTCAAACGGAATCATCCATGTGATTGATACCGTGATGCTTCCGGAATAAAATAATGATGAGATACGGTCTTCATAGGCCGTGTTTTTTTGTTGTGCTATAATAGTAGAGTTAAAGGAGGAGGGTATTTTGAACAAGGAGAAATTTAGAAGTTGGATTAAAAAAGAAGTGGTGTTTATTGGCGCTGCTTTATTGGCGATTACGTCAAGTTTTTTTACAGGGGTGCATAGCAGTCATATTGATTTTGATGTCTTGATGTTGTTATTTAACTTAATGCTTGTTGTAGTTGCATTTGAAAAACTACAAGTATTAGATTATTTATCGACGCTAATCTTAAAGCACTGTCAAAATACGAGACAATTAATGGTAGGGTTAATCGCTCTAACATTTTTTATGGCGATGATCATAACAAATGATGTTGCGCTTATTACATTTGTTCCACTTGCTTTA
>DNGE01000048.1:5802-14376 GCA_003486705.1 Bacillota bacterium | reverse complement strand
TAACCCCAAAGGTTTCACCCTCGTCGAAACCCTCATCGGTCTGTTCATCACGGGGATGATCGTGTTGATGTGTACGGTTCCGTTGATGCAGTTTCTAGATTACGTTCAGTTTTCGCAAGTACTTTCGACGTTTAGGCAGGATGTCAATGTTGTGCGACAGCATAATTTGACGCCGGGTAATAGTTTTTTGCAGCTGCGGATATATCCGGCAAGTCAAAAGTATGAGGTGCAGTATGTGAGTACTTTAGACGTTTATATTAGGCGGGAGCTGCCTAAAAATATAAACCTGAGTTGCTCAGGAACACTTTGTACGATTTCATTTAATAGTGTGGGAAATATTAGCCAAGCGAGAACGCTGCAAGCCACGTCATCCTATTTTAAGAAGCAGCTAGTTTTCTCGGTTGGTGGTGGCGGTTTGGATATTCGATAATGAGTGTTTGTTGCTCTTTGGTGTGAGAAAGGAGTTGAAGGTATGGTGACTCATAAGGAAAAAGGATTTGTTTTATTTGATTGTTTGATTAGCTTGATTATTTTAACGGTTGTGATTTGCTCCTTTTTAACGGTGTTACCTGTTTTATTTAAGGTGCAAAAAGATATGAAGTTGGACCATGAAGTGAAAACGAATCTTTATGCAATCAAACATCAACTTTTAGATGGGCAATTAGCTATTTTTACAGAAATGTCTCTTAATTCTCCGGTTGCTCAAATCATTACCAATTCTGAGAAAGGATTATGCACCACTTACACAAGGAGGGATGGGATTGAAAAAACGTACTGTTTGCCGTCATGATGCGGGTTTTATTTTGGTTGAGCATTTGATTGCGCTATTGATTACGGCGGTGCTTGTTTCTGTATTGTATAGTGTCTTGCTGTTGTCACGCGCGTATGACGTTGATTTTGTGAATCCTAGTTATCTTGATGTGGAGATCATGGGGGCTCAGATGTTAGTTGAAGCGCGCTTAATGAAAAAGTTGTCTGTTACGAGTGGAAATGTGTTGACACTACATCCTTATGGCTCAGGTGGTGTGGTCACTTATCGGGTGAATAATCAGCGGTTAATTCGACAGGTGAGTGGTGTGGGTGGTGAAATTTATTTATATAACTGCCAGTCATTTAAAGTGGAGCTTATTAGTGATCAGTCTGCCAAACTAACAATTAACACTTCTAAAAATGAGTCCTATTCCTTTTATCTCACGACATTGCAGCGTGGAGATTTAATTCCTGTTGTCGAAGTTGAAGAGGAAAATGGAATTGAGCTTCAAGACGATCCCAATCTACTTGAAGAAAACACGATGCAACCTGAAGCCACTTTCCTACTTGATGAGGGTATTGACATAGAAAATGAGGTTAACAATGATGATACGCAATGAAAACGGGACGATTCTTCCGCTCACCTTAATCTTAACGCTTTTTTTAGCCGCCCTTTTATTAACTTGGAGTCAAGGCTTACAATCACAAGTTCTTGCGCTAAATAACCAACAGCAATTTCACGAGTTAAACTTACTAGAAAAACAATGTGTATATGAGCTCATCACTGAAATATCAGATCCTGATTTTGTTATGGCAAGCTACACCCTCACAAAGACGATTTATTGGGATAATGGTGTGAAAATTAGGCTAGAGTACATAAAATTTAATACGTTGATTGATGTTACGTACGATTTGTATTATAATGAGGGGCGAGTAAAAGGAAAAATTTCGTACAATATAAGTACGCGTACATATGACATAACATATTAGGTGATGAATTATGAAACCAATCGTTTTTATCGGTATGATGGGGAGTGGTAAAACAACCATCGGTCATGCCCTTGCAAAAAAATTACACAAAACACATATTGACCTAGATGAATGGATTGAGGCACAGCAACAAATGAGCGTCACAAAATTGTTTCAAACACAAGGTGAAGCCTATTTTCGTCAATGCGAAGTACAAGCTTTAAAAGAGGTCCTCTTACAATACGAGATTATCTCACCAGGAGGCGGTATCATCTTAAATCCAAACAATCGTGAGCTTCTAAAACAAATGGCAACCGTCATTTACCTAAAAGCGACGCCACAAACCTTACTCACACGCGTCACCTCTTCAAATCGCCCCTTATTACAAGATGGAAATGTAGAAGAGAAGCTATCGACTATTTTATCAAAACGTCAAGCTTTATATGAGGAAACGGCACACTACGAGATTGAAACAGACCATTTAACAGTAGATGACGTTATAGAACAAATCTTAAAACTAGAAAAAGCGTAACCAGAAGTTTAAATTCTTCCGTTACGCTTTTTTTCGATTTTAGGCTCTGTTAGATGAAACGATTGAAAACCAGTGAATGAATTCCATTAAATCAATTGTTTTATGACATTTAAACTCAACAAGGTGGTTATCGTAACAAAACGAGTACCCACATAATTGTCTAACACAACTCTATTTTAAAAACATATTATGATTTGCTTCGTATTCAACTGTCGAACAATCACCATGTCCTGGATACACAATCGTATCAGCCGGTAATGTTAATAATTTTGTTTTAATTCCTTTAACTAATTGTGCATGATCACCATAAATAAAATCCGTACGACCAATGGCACCATTAAATAATGTATCTCCTGTGAAGACAACACCTTTTGTTGCTTCATAGTAACATAAGCTTCCACTTGTATGTCCTGGGACATGGAACGCTTTAAATGGTAAGCCAATCACGTCAAATACTTCACCATCATTTAAAAATTGATACTGAATGCTCTCATTTAAAGTAAACGGTGCATGCATCATCGTTGATAAATTCACCTGTGGCTTTTCAAAATATTCCTGCTCTTTTTTATGCGCATAAACGGGTACATTAAACTGGTTTGTTAACTCATTCACGGCACCAATATGATCAAAATGACCATGTGTTAATAAAATAGCCTCTAGCTGTAATTGATTTGTTTTTAAATACTTAATAATACTTTGTGCAGAATCAGCTGGGTCAACGACTAAGGCTTTATTGTTTTCTGACACAATATACGTCGCTGTTTGAACTGGACCTAATGTTAATGGATAAATTTTCAAAAGAATGACCCCCTTTAGTTTCAAAAGAAGCTCACCATTTAAGGTGAGCTAATCTTATATCATTATTCTAACATTTAATCGTCAGAAATTATAGCGTTTTTGCTAAGTATGCAGAACCTACGATTCCAGCATCATTTCCTAATTCAGCTAATACAAACTCAGTTTCTTTAACTGCCGAGAACGCGAATTCACGGTAATGTTTTTGGATTGTCTCAACTAAGATATCACCCGCTTTAGAAACTCCACCACCGATGATGAATTTTTGTGGATCTGTTGTTGCCGCTAAGTTAGCTGCAGCTAATCCAATAAAGCGTCCTAATTTATCAACCATTTTAATTGCAACAGCATCATTTGCTTTTGCAGCATCAAATACGTCTTTTGCTTCAATTTTTTCAAGAGTTCGTAATGAAGATTCTTCAGTTGTTGATTCTAAATATTTGATTGTTTCAACAACAATTCCAGTTGCAGATGCATATGTTTCTAAACATCCTTTTTTACCACAGTTACATTGGTTTCCATTTTCAGTTACCACTGTAATGTGTCCAATTTCTCCACCTGCTCCATGAACACCGGCAACCACTTTACCGTCGATGATAACACCACCACCAACACCTGTTCCTAAAGTGAACATAATAGCATCTTTAGAACCAGCGGCAGCTCCTAACCAAAGTTCACCTAAAGCCGCAACGTTAGCATCGTTTCCTACTGCAACAGGCACTTTAATTAAGTTTTCTAATTCAGCTTTAGCGTTTTTAGCAACCCATCCTAAGTTAACAGCAACGACAACAATTCCTTCGTTATTAACTGGTCCTGGTACACCTAATCCAACACCTTCAACAGCTGATATTTCGATTCCTTTTTCAGCACATTTAGCTGTAATTGCAGCCGCGATATCAGGTAAGATATGAGCTCCGTTATCTTCTTTATTTGTTACAATTTCCCATGCTTCTAATTTCTCACCAGTTGATGTGAATAAACCACACTTAATCGTTGTTCCCCCAACGTCAATTCCAAATACATACTTCTTCATATTACTGATCCTCCTAATATATAAACTAATCCGATTAGTCATCATGTTGTCTTTACATCGCATTACGTTAAACACGACTAACTTGTACCTTAATATTTTATCATAGGGTGTTCTTTTTTTATTTATTTCGAACTTTCTAACCGGTTACATGTTTAAATATTATACCATATAACATAAAAACAACCTAGTCCCTAGGTTGTTTTTTTCACTTAATGTTTTACTGCATCTAATGTTTCTTTTAAAACAGCTACTGATTTCGCTAATTGATCTCTTTCAGTTCCTGTTAAATTCAGTTCAAATATCTCTCGTACCCCACTTCGGTTTACAATGGTTGGCACACCGATAAAGATATCATTATGTCCATAATGACCACATAAATAGGAAGAAACAGATAACGAGCTATTTTCATCACTTAAAATCGCTTTAACGACACGAGCAAGTGCCATCCCAATTCCATAATACGTTGCTTTTTTACGGTCAATGATATGATAAGCAGCGTCACGAACATTTATATAAATTTGTTCTAAATCCTCAAATTTATATTTTGGATTTTCATTGATAATATCTAGCAATGGTTTTACACCAACTGTCGTATGTGACCAAACCGGGAACTCCGTATCACCATGTTCACCGATAATGTAACCGTGCACATTACGAGGGTCGACATCTAAATATTGCCCAATTTCATATCTTAAACGAGCTGTATCTAATGTTGTTCCTGATCCAATAACACGATGTCTTGGTAATCCTGACTCTTGCCAAGCCACATATGTTAAGACATCTACAGGGTTACTTGCAATTAATATAATTCCATTAAAGCCAGAACGCATAACCTCTTTAATAATACCGCGCATAATTTTCGTATTTTTCTCGACTAAATCTAAACGCGTTTCACCAGGTGCTTGGTTTGCTCCAGCTGTAACAACAACAATATCTGCTGTTTTACAGTCGGCATAACTTCCAGCCCAAATATCCATTTTATGCGGCGCAAAAGCAAGACCGTGACTTAAGTCCATTGCTTCTCCTTCTGCCTTTTCTTTATTTACATCGATGAGCACGAATTCTTCTAAACCACCTTGATTTAAAATCGAATACGCAAAACTCATCCCAACAAATCCTGTACCAACTAAGACAACGCGTCTAACACCATTTTGCATGGTCTTCACCTCTATCACATTTGAAATTTCTAAGCATAATACTTACCATTCTATTTTTCACTTCAAATTATCATATTATACATAGAAATCATGTAACAGACGTATTTATATTTTGTAAAAAGCTGACCAAAAGAAAAAAAATCCTGTCTTGGACAGGATTTTATAAAAAGGATTAACTCCTTATTTTTTCTCGCGATGAACTGTAGATTTACGGCAACGTGGGCAGTATTTGTTCATTTCAAGACGTTCTGGGTTATTACGTTTATTTTTTTTAGAAATGTAGTTTTCTTCACCGCAAACTGTACATTTTAATGTAAGATTTACTCGCACTAAAATCCCTCCAATCTAATAACAACTTCTTCATTATAGCATGAGTGCTTTAAAAAACAAAGTTTTTTTTTATGTTTTTCAACATTATTTACAGTCAAAACTCATGTAACCATTATAATATGTCACTTTTAATCGTGATTTATTCGACTGCTACATTATTTTATCATATCCGAGTCATTATGGAAAGTTTATTATTCCTATTGCGCACTGGTATTGAATTCCGGATAGTATTTTTCCGCTCATTCTTAAATACTCTCTTCTACTCTACCTCTTCTGTTTCTGGTGTTTCTTCAGTCTCTACGTTTTCTGTCTCTTCCTGTTGCGCTTGTTGTTTTTTCAAATCAAAATAAGACAAGAATGATTGATTGGCAATACTGAACGCAATATTATTTCCTTTATTCGGCATTGCCGCTTGCGGTACAATGACAGCCATAGCGACTTCAGGATCATCAGCTGGAGCAAACCCAACAAATGAACTCATATAAACCTCAATTAAATTACCACTACTATCGCGGATATATTTTCCTTCACTATCTCTAGCATACTCCTGCGCCGTTCCTGTTTTACCCGCAGGATTATAACTTAAATCAAATAAACCATAACCTGTTCCACCTGATTCTTGTAGCGCACGCTTAAATCCATTATGAACACGATCAAAATATGACTCATCCATATCAATCACATTTAAAAGCGTTGGTTCGAACCCTTTTAACAATTGTTTCTCATCCGGATTTTCATTCGATGGAACATATACATCTCTTAAAATCGTCGGTGCATATCGATATCCTTTTGTTGCAATCGTTGACACATATTGTGCTAATTGTAACGGCGTGTAAATATCCGCTTGACCAATAGCAAAGTCAAGTAACTTCCCTGATGTAAGTGATGTATCTTTTAAACCAATTGATTCATTCGGGAGGTCAATTCCCGTACTCACACCTAAACCAAACTGTGCAAAAAAATCACGATACTTATCAAATACATCCAAATCCAACACAAGCGCTCCATACGGTTGATACACAGAACCACCTAAACGAATCGTCTGTTGGAAGAAGTACACGTTACTTGAAAACTTTAACGCATCAGAATCGTTAATGTAACCGAGTGCCTTCCATGAACCCTTCTTTAAACCACCTTTAAAATACATCGGTGCATCCGTTAACGAATAACCAATATTGGTCACACCATAATTGTAACCCGCAAGTAGCGTTGCCCCTTTAACAACCGATCCAACGGTAAACGCACTTTGAACCGTCCCTAATGAATTATCTAAAATTTCATATTTACCTTCTTCTTCATTATACTCAATGATTTTACCCGACAACGATAAAACTTCGCCTGTGTTTGGGTCTAGCATGACAATATACGCTTCACGCATGTACTCAGCACCCGGCAACGATTTAGCGCTCAACAACGCTTCTGAGACAATCTCATCTACCGATGCTTGCAGTTCACTATCAATCGTTAACACCATTTCATACCCGCGTTGCCCCTCATACAATTCATTATAATTCGAGACATCATTTTCATTTGTTAAAACATATTGAGATTTATACCCACTTAATAAAAACTCATAATAAAGTTCCAACTGCGACATCCCAACACGGTCATTATTTTGATAATCATGTGCTTTATAAAACCCAATTTCAGACGCTGGCAACCCTTGCTCGTATGTGGAAACACGACCAAAAACAGGATGTCTACCTGCGGCTGATGGGTACGTTCGATCCCAATCAACCTCTGTATTAACCCCTGGTAAATATTCTAAGTGCTCACTCACCACGGCTACTTCCTCAAGCGTTGCCCCTTTTTTTATAATATTAGACGTTAAATTCGTTCCCTTATTCATATTAATATAAATAGCATGCGCTTCTTTTTCAAGGTCAGTTAATTGGTTCGTATACTCTTCTGTAATACGTTCTAATTGTAATTTATAAAGATCATTATCCGTTAACTCACCTGCTTTAAACAGAGCTGTTTCTTCCTCTGTGATCAACGCCTTTGCTTCCTCAGGAAACTTCTCAATGTATAAGTCTTTTAAATCGCGAGACGTTAATTTCACTTCACCCATATCAATTAATTCAGCCAAGTACGTTGCAATTTCTTTCATCTCACTCGTCGAGACATCCGAATACAATTGATACGTAATCGTATTCACAGCCTCGTTATCTACCATCACATTAAAATTACGGTCGTAAATGACCCCACGTGGCACATTTTTTTGCAACGAAACCGTCCCACTACGTTCAAGATAAGCTTTATACTCATCCGAATGCGTCACTTGAATCATATAAATTCGCCCAACAACAACTAAGAACAAAAGAATCGTTGCCACTTTTAAAACATGTATTCTAAAAACTAATGATTTAACTAGTTTAAACAGCTTATCAAACATCAAAAAATCCTCTCTATTTACAAAATTCACTAATGTACATTATAACACAACTGAATCTGCCTAACTTTATTTTTTTTGTAAAATCATGCATCCGATTTGGTATTAGTATGAGCAAATTTCTTGAAAATGTACATCGCAAATCTTCAACATTCAACCACGTCTTCATCCTCTAATTTATAGCGCCTAACATAACCTTGAAAAAACAAAAGAACGACCGCAGTCGTTCCTATATAATGGCTTCTTCATATCGTCTTTCGACTTCATCCCAGTTAATGAGTTCCCAAATGGCTTCGACATAGTCGGCACGACGGTTTTGGAATTTTAAGTAATAGGCATGTTCCCACACGTCAATGGTTAAGATTGGCGTTTTGCCAAGACTTAGCGGTGAGTTTTGGTTCAAGGTTTGAACAATTTCTAATTCGCCACTGGCGTTCACCACAAGCCATCCCCAGCCTGATCCAAATTGTGATACTGAGGCTTTGCTCAGCATTTCTTTCATTTTTGCAAAGCTTCCAAAGGTGTCGTTGATTTTTTTAGCGAGTTTGCCATACGCAGTTCCGCCACCATTCGGTGATAAAATCTCCCAGTATAAATTATGGTTCGCAAATCCGCC
>DNGE01000048.1:4431-5458 GCA_003486705.1 Bacillota bacterium | reverse complement strand
ACGGGTTCTAGTGCATGATAAGCGTATGGTAGTGGTGGTTGTACAAACATGATTTTATCCCCCTTAAAACGTATTATAGTTTGAAACCTTTTGGAAGTATTATATAATAAGAAAGTCGTTATCTAATACATTCGATAAAAGTTCTGAAAAAAAGCTAAATTGAGGTGAAAAGCATGACTTTAATCACACATCGTCAAGAGACAAAAAGAGTGAAAGTCGGAAGTTTATATATTGGTGGTGCTAATGAAGTTATTATTCAAAGTATGACCACAACGAAAACGCATGACGTTGAGGCAACGGTTGCGCAAATTATTGCCCTGACATCAGCTGGGTGTCAAGTCGTGCGCGTGGCTTGTTTAGATGAAGCTGACGCCCGTGCGATCAAAGAAATTAAATCACGCATTAACATTCCATTAGTTGCCGATATTCATTTTGATTATCGCTTGGCGTTAATGGCAATTGAAGGTGGCGTGGATAAAATTCGCATTAATCCAGGAAACATTGGAAGTGAAGACCGCGTGGCTCAAATCGTTGAAGCAGCAAAAGCAAAACAAGTGGCGATTCGTATTGGGGTGAACGCCGGATCACTTGAAAAACATATCTTACAAAAGTATGGAAAAGCAACCGCTGAAGGTATGGTTGAAAGTGCAAAATTCCATGTTGAGATTTTAGAAAAATTAGGATTTGATGATATTATTATTTCATTAAAAGCATCAGATACGGACTTAGCGATTGCTGCTTACGAGTTAGCGGCTAAAACATTTAACTACCCGCTTCATTTAGGAATTACAGAAGCCGGAACAACATTTGCAGGAACAATTAAAAGTTCAATTGGTCTTGGTATTTTATTAAACCAAGGCATTGGAAACACGATGCGCGTCTCATTAAGTGCAGATCCAACTGAAGAAATTAAAGTCGCTCGCGAAATTCTAAAAAACTTTGGTTTGATTCAAAACGCTGCAACGTTAATTTCATGTCCGACATGCGGACGTTTACAGTATAACTTAATCCCACTTGCTGAGCGCGT
>DNGE01000048.1:0-4152 GCA_003486705.1 Bacillota bacterium | reverse complement strand
GCAAAAAGTGCGGACATCGGTATTGCCGGTGGACGCGGTGAAGGATTACTCATCAAAGGTGGCGAAATCATCCGCAAAGTGCCTGAGGCAGAGATGTACGATGCACTGGTTGCTGAGATTGAGTTGTTGATTGAGGAACGAAAGAAACAAGGTTAATTGATACTTAAACCGGAAGGAGGCGAAGCCTCCTTTTTGTTTTGGACGGGGGTTCGACTCCCCCCATCTCCACCAAAACATCCACATTTACAACCATTACAGGAGGTAATACAAAACAAAAACCATTATCTGAGGTCAGAAAAATCTGATTTGAGATAATGGTTTTACTTTATCCAATTAAAAATAAATACGTATCAAAACTTCTATCTACCGCTTGGGCAATAAATTCAACAAAATCATCTGTATTTCCAGTGGTACTTGCTTTTTCTAATGCACTCATATAATCTACACGATCAGTATTTTTAATAACTGTCAGTGGGTATCCATTTCTTAATAAAATTAGATTCATTAATAACCTTGCTGACCTACCATTCCCATCTATAAATGGATGAATATAAACATATTTAAAGTGAAATAATGCTGCTAATTTTACGGGATGTATTGTGTCTTTGAATTCATGATACCAATCCAATAACTCTCGCATTTTATCTTCAACAAAAAAATATTCTGGTGGACGATGCATACTACCGCTAATTAAGACATTTGTTTTGCGATAAATACCCGCGTTAGGGTTATCAATACTTTTTAATATAATATGATGTAAATCACGAATAACTCTTTCTGATAAATCTAGCTCCTTACTCACAACATCTTGGACATAATCGATCGCTTCTTTATGATTTAAAACTTCGAGATGTTCTCTTAAGCTTTTTCCCCCACCAATAGTTAGTCCATCCTCAAGAATCACTTTTGTTTCAGTAATTGTTAATGTATTTCCCTCAATAGCGTTTGAATTATAAGTAAATTCAACATCAAAATATTTCTTGAGATTAGTTAAAACTTCTCTACCTAATGGACGCTTACTATCTAATATTTGTTTTTTTTCATCAATTACAGTAAACATAAACTCTCTCCTCCCTTTTAAAATTACTTTATTTTATTATGAACCATTCAAAGCATTTCTTTCAATTCAAATATCACTTTCAAGATTAATAATTTTTATATAAATATTATAACATAGGTATACCTATTATTTTTATAGAATAGAACATCATTTAGTCACTAATTATCTCCTATATCGGACGTGGATACTAACCGAAAAGTCCCATCTCCACCAAAAAACTCTCGTATGAAATATGTACATAGAAAAAACAGATCTAAGATCAGACATTGTTTCTGGAATTAGATATGTTTTTTTACTATACGTAGTTTAACCCACTTCGCTAAAACCACTTTCAATCAGTTAATCTTATTACAAGCTACCATCTTATATTAATTTGAGGTGTATTGTACCTATTACCACCATTATGCGCATAATCCCTTTTAAAGTTAGCCAAAAAAACTCGTAGAATCCACACACAAATAATGGTGTATTTCCTATGAGTTTTACAATACCAAAGTGCCAATACATTCAACTACGACGCAGTTTCTTATATACTGGTTTCCTTTATTGAAATAAGGGACCTAACCCTACTTTTCAATAACATAACTTTCTATTTTTTATTTAACTCGATTCAAACTTTTATTATTTATTTCGTAAATAATATCTGCTACATTTTGGACTAATGTTTGATCATGACTAACAAATATTATAGTCCCCGTATAATCTTTCATGAGTTTCTCTAATGCTACTAAACTCTTTATGTCTAAAAAATTACTCGGTTCATCTAATAGTAATATATTATATTTTCCCATCAGTAATTTAGCTAATAATAACTTCATTATTTCACCGCCACTCAAAACAGATAACTTTTTGATGATATCTTTTTGGCAGAATCCCATAGTAGCTAATACACAACGAATTTCCGAAATATTATAGTCACAATCTTGTTGCATAAATTCTATAATATTTGAATCTCCATTATATTTATATCCATTTTGATCAAAATATCCTATTTTTGCTTTAGGTGAAATTGAAATACCCTCTTCGTGGTTAAAAATCATTTTCATTAGAGTAGTCTTTCCTGACCCATTGTCACCTACTAAAGCTATTTTTTTCCCTTGGGGAATGCTAAAAGATACTTTATCAAACAATACTTTATCTCCAATTTTTTTACCTATGTCACTAGCCATAATTGGATATGGATTGTGAAGCTCTAGTACCTTACTGTGCCTAAATGTAATGGTTTGAATATTTTTTGGAGCTTTCATCTCCTCTAAATTAGCTAACTTATGTTCTATAGCTTTAGCTGCATTGTGCATCTTTTTTTGTTTAGTTCCTATTGTTTTCTGATGTGAGAGACGTCCACCAGCCTCCTTACTCTTATTTTTCGAGTTTTTATTCGCTTTCTTTTCTATTTTTTCTGCCTGTTTACGCTTTTCTTTAGCCGCATCCACAAGACGATTACGTTCTTTCACATACATTTGGTAATTATTCTCTTGACTTTTTCGTTCTTGCTCTTTTTGAATAAGATAATCTGAATAATTACCCCAATATTCTATAATTTTTCCATCTTTTAATTCCCATATCTTATTTACTGTTTGATCCAGAAAATAACGATCATGACTAATAACAAGGACTGCCCCTGCAAAATATTTAAATTGCTGGATTAGAAAGTTAATTCCTTCACGATCTAAATGACTAGTGGGTTCATCTGCTAATATTGCATTAACTTGAGTTGAAAGTGCATTCGCTATCTTCAAGCGTGTTTCTTGTCCACCACTCATGTTTTCTTCTGCTATTTTAGAGACGTCTAATTTACTATATATAGAAAAATCATTACAATTATGTAAAACATGTTCATCAAATTGAGGAATGTACGACATTGTCCCTAGTTTATTTATTTTACACCCAGGTATTTCTATCTTTCCTAAGAGAATTTTTAATAATGTACTTTTTCCAGCACCATTTAATCCTATCAATGCAATACGATCATATTCATATATATTTAATTGCTCTATACTTAATATATCACGTCCGCTAAATTGTAAATTTATATCTTTTGCGTTTATCAATAACTCCATAATACTCCTCCTGATTTAGTCGCATTTTTTTCATCTATCTGTTCGCAGGAAAACCCTACGACCTAATCAGGTAACTTTACATAAATATGTAGTACATTTTCGTTCCTCCTTAAAATCACCTTGTAAAAACAAATCTTTTCTTTAAATTTACTATATATAATTCCAATATTAAGCAATACCAAGTTCGTATTTAGCGTATTCCATTACGGAATCAAGTTGAGATTTCAAAGCAAATTCAGCTATAGCTACTGGAGATGCTGCCGTTAGTTCAATAATATGTTCTTTCATTTTAGGCCAGACATACCCCCCTGCATTTTTATACGCTGAAATTAGTTTGTCTAGTCCTGATTCATTAAATAGTTTATAGAAGACTACAAAATCGATTGAGATATCAGAGACTTTTCCTTCTGTCCAATCAATAAGCCCTGTTACTTCACTTTTAGAATTAATTAAGATATGGCCTGGATGAACATCTCCATGTATAAACCCAACTTCTTTTGGCCATAGCTCATCTTGATTTAGCCATATTTGCCAACGATTCCAAAGCGCTTCACTAACACCAAGCGTTTCTTTAATTTTTTCCATTCGACATCTCATATCTTCTCGAATTTCGTTTGTTGAAAATACCGTTAATTGGGTGGATACAACTTTATCAGGTGATATTGCATGTAAATCAACTAACAATTTAGCAAAACTTTCATAAAAGCACAAAGGAATATTATTAATGTCCATTTCATACTCATAATCTTGAATTTCATGATTAATTGTTCCCATAGGGAATCCTTTTAATTTTTGATATGCAATCATGTCATTTTGAAAAATTTCCCACTTAGGTGCTTCAAAATTCACGTTTTGATTTACTAAATCTAGTATATCTTTTTCAACTTCTGTAGTTTGAATAACATCGTCACGCCTTGGGAACCTTAAAACCCATTCTTTACCATAAATGTCTTTTGCAAATACTACTAAAAAATCCATTCCTGATTCATTAAAAATCAGTGAATTTTCTAAAATATTTAAATTATATTTTTT
>DNGE01000096.1:3034-11535 GCA_003486705.1 Bacillota bacterium | reverse complement strand
AGTCCTCAACAATAGTAAGACCTATTGGTTGAGGATTTTTTTTATGACTTGGAATAATCAGCCCACTACTCATGTGTTTTCCACAAATAAATAAGCAAACTTTCCATATTTATCCCAATTGTTTTGTGGATAAGTGTGCAACTATATTTTGACAAATGATAGTGTTATATAAATGTTTCACCAAATTTATACAATGAATGTTGTCAGAAATACAGAGGATTTTTTTAAGTTGAAGATTGTTTCCTTGTTTTATGTCAATAGTTTTAGGAAATAGGTCTAAAATGTAATAAAATGAAGTTATAGAAATTTCAGGTTTTGCTTATTGGGGGAGAATAATTTGCAGGAACATATTTTAAATACGTTAATTGATTATTATGAAGAGATGGAACGAAATGAGGGGAAAGTCGCTGAACTTGTTTTATCGAAAGATAAAACGCCCGATTATTTTGTGGATGCGAATTTTCGCTTCCGAACGCAGTTTAACCGCGTGGCGCAATTGCTAGAGAGTCGTGAGTTTGTCAAAATCTCATGGCAAAAACCGTATCAGGTTCAAAAGATTGAAAAGTTGACGCTAAATCAAAAAAACCTGGCACCGATTTATCGTTACTTAAACCGTACACCGAAGATTAAGAATAAGGATTTGCTAATTCAAACATTGGTACCGTTTGAAGAGGATCAGACGTTACCAGGCGAAATAGCAAAAGATTTAGTGCGTAAAATCGAACAAGAAAAACCGTTATTACATTGCATTAAAATCGCAAGTATTCAAGAAGTACATGAGGCGTTTTATGCATTAAAAGCTTTGTCTGAAAACAAAGAACCAATCACGATTCATCAATTCAGTAAAAAAATCTTTAATGATGAGCATGCGTTCTCAAGTATTGAATATATTCTTAAACCGTTGTTATTAAACTATGGTGTGGTTAAATTAAATGAAGAATCGAATTACTTAGCAACGTTTCACATTGCAGAAGTGGATTCTTACGTTCATCTTAAAGGTTGCGGGTGCTTCAAGGTTGATGAGATGCTAATTGATTTGTCAAAATGGCCATCTGATTTTGTGATTAACACGAAGGCACTTGAAAGTGTTAAATGGGTGTCACAGGATATGTGTAAAATTGTGGTGGCGAATTCTTTAAGTGATTTTGCTGAATGTGAAACGCAAGAAGCGCTCGTGATTTATTGTGCTGATTTTGATTGTAGTGTGAAGTGGATTCAAACGTATTTTCCAATGTTTTTTGAGGCGCAATTGCCGCTTGTGCGACTAGCTTCGTCATGTTAAGGTATATAGAAAACACTCAACCATAAAAATTGAGTGTTTTTTTTATTCGTCATTATGTTCATTTATCAGGGTATCAAACAGTTCTTTATATTTTTCACAGTCACATTGCAACTGATTCATTTTTTTCTCTTCTTTGAAGTTAACGACACCGCGTGTGATATAAGTAACAGACATGGCAGCGATAAATCCATTGTAGATTGCGGTCATTGTGATTCCGTTTTGAAGCATAGCAAAAGTAATGGCGAGAATTAATATTATCCATTGTACAGACCAATTAGGAACTGCTGGAGTTTTTCGAAGCATGGCCACAAGTATCAATAGAGGTACTGTGATGAGATGCGTTTGTGGATCGAGTGCTAGTTCAGATAACATATCCATGTTTCCACCTCCTAACATATTGTATGTACGTTTTGATACTCGGTATAGTTTGTAACCCTCGATTTAGAAAATTTTTACTAATATATGTACAATAATTAGGAGGTTTGATTTAGCACTTGTGTCTTTAATGGGCAAGATGTATGATAATTATGTAAAGCGCTAACAAGGGGTGGTTGAGAGGAGGGAAAGCGTGAAAAACATTATCATTATTGCTGGACACGGGAATTTTGGAAGTGGAATGAAAAGTACACTATCATTTATTGCAGGGGAGCAGCCCGATGTTTATGGCGTTGATTTTGGAATGGATATGACTGAAGAAGATTTAGTAACGCAGTACCAGTCCATTATCGATGAGAATATTGAGGAGAATATTGTGTTTGTGTGTGATTTACTTGGAGGAACGCCTTTTAAAGCCGCTGCAAGTATTGTTACATTACACGATCAATATGAATTAGTATGTGGTTGCACGGTTGCATCACTGATTGAAAGTGTGATTATAAAAGATAGCGTAGGACCCAAAGTCTTGGCAAGTTTATTAGTTGAAAAAAGTATCGCCTCTTGTTATTACTACAAACTGTCAAGATCAAAAACGATTGAAAAGGTGGAGTATTATGAGGATGGGATTTAAGGGCGCTATTATAAATAATGGCAGGTAAAGTTACACGATTTAATGCTTAAACTAGTATGAAGAGGGTAACGTTTCAAAGATAAGAGCGATTGTTTAATTGAATTTCCAGGGATAATATTTTTTGGTTACCATATTCAGTTCTTCCTATTATCGGGTTTTTATACAAAAAATTAGACTCACAAGTTTGAACTTGTGAGTCTTTATTATTATTTAGTTGTGACACTTTTTAGAACAATATTCTTGTCAAACCCACCACGAACTGATTTCTTTTCTTGACGTTTTTCTAATAAATCCTCTTCTGAATAACCTAATTTATTAGCTAATCCGAATAAGACTTCCATAATATCTGCTAATTCTTCTAAGTTTTTATCTGTTTTAAACTCAGTAACTTCTTCGTCTAATTTTTCTACTAGGTAATTAAACGCTGTATCATTAGAGACAATTTCAATCTCACATACTTTATCGTCTTTTTCTATTATTTCTGGAATAAGATCACGTACTAATTTATTATATGATTTCAAAGGAATCCCTCCATTATGGTTTTGTTTAATTATATATTGAAGGGAATATTATGTCAAAGAAGTGAAAAAAGTGCTAAAATATAACAGACGAAACTTTTATAGGCTTATGATGTAACTATAAAGATTAACAACATAAAAGGGAGTTTTGATAGGGTTGCGTAACCTATTATCAGGGTAATGTAACTAAATAATGTAAAAGTACTAAGGCATATAACATTTAAGGTTTAGATTCTCATTGAACAAGGGCGTATCGTATTTAATGAACACTTATATAAAGCAACAGAATGGGATTATGAGATAATATATTAAATTAGTAAATAACGGGTGAGGTTTGGATGGAATTTTTAAAGAACAGAGGTTTCGAATATGTGAAAACAGTTAAATTCAGTAATTGTTTTTATACAAAAGTTTTTGAAAGAGAAGATAGTTATGTTTTGTTAGATAGCCGTGTTGAAAGTCGTGAAATAGCAAGTTTTTCATACGATCTTTATACACAAATGCAAAATCAATATATGCGACATAAAAATGTATATCGGTTTATTGAAAATACATTTACAGAAAATAAGTTTGATAGTTTGTTTTCAGAACATGAAACTGAAAATAAATATCGTAAAGTAAATCGAGAATTAACTTATGTAGATGCCAGTCCTGCTGAATTTAATTTTGAATTAAGGTTTGAAGAAGCTTTTGATAGTAGCGGGTTAGGAGCATTAAGAAGAGAATATCCATTAGTTGATCAAGAAAATAGGAACATTTATATTGATTATGTCGCTGAAACTACAAGTGGTTACATTGGATTTGAAGTAAATGGCGTGCAGTACCATCATCCTGAGTCATTAGGGGAGGAAAAGTACGACTATCAACTGCAACGACAAAATTCAATTGTTAAAAGTGGAATTAAGTTATACCGCTTCTCTTCAAATGATTGTCAATTTAAAGATAAAATGATGGATGAACTAAACTTAATTATTGGGGGAAAAGATAATTTAGTTAATAATAATATGTTTTTACAACAACGTTCAATAACACTATATAAGCATCAAGAAGAAGCTTTGATGGGATTAAGAACTGCAAAAGCTAATGACATGGGAGCATATTTAATTGTATTACCAACTGCTGCTGGTAAATCCATGATTATAGAAACTTTTTTACACGAAAAATACCAACATAATCAATTTTTAAATACATTAATTTTATCTCCAACCTTGTCAGTAAAGCGGGATTGGGAACGAAGAATTAGTCTTTTAAATATACCGACTAACCAGGTCGACTGTTTAACGTATTCAAGTTTCTATAGGTTATCAATCGATAACACTCGAAATAGATACGATTATATAATTGTTGATGAAGCTCATCATGCTGTTGCTACGACCTTACAAAATAGACTTTCAAAATATGAACCTGAATTACTTATAGGATTAACGGCAACCCCTGAGCGATTAGATCAAAAAAGATTAGAAGAAGTATTCGGTACATACGAAAGTACACTAACGTTAGAAGAGGCAATGGAAAAAGATATTGTATCAAAAGCTAGAGTATTTAGATTAGAGTCAAATCTTGATTTAAGTGAAGTAAGGTATAATGGAAAAAATTATGTAAACGCTGATTTAGAAAAACGCTTATTAGTAGACTCTCGAAATACATTAATTGTAGATACCATTAATGAACACTTTAATGATGATTATTGGAAACAAAAAAAAGGCTTAATTTTTTGTGTCAGTGTGAAGCATGCACAAAAGCTTGCAAAAATGTTAACAGCAAAAGGGATACTGTCCCGTGCAGTCGTTGGAAGTGATGCCAAAAGTAAAGAGTATATGGATGAATACTTACACGGTAGCGAAGTACGCTTTTTATGTAGTTGCTTAATGCTTAATGAAGGCTGGGATGCGCCAATTACTGAATTGGTTGTAATGGCCAGACCTACTTTATCTAAAGTACTATATCTTCAACAATTAGGAAGAGGCTTGCGTAAACATTCCGGAAAAGAATCATTATATGTGTTAGACGTCGTGGATCAATACGGGGGGCTACTACGGCCATGGTCAATGCATTCCATATTTAAAAACCCATACTACGTACCCAATGGACTTATCACAGATCGTGAAATAGCTTTGATAGATGGATATCATGAAGAATTATTAGGGATTACAGAAGTTGATATTGATACATTTGAGAGTAAATATGCAGATTACTTAAGTTCAGAACAAACAGCACGAGAGTTATATATTTCAACAGGAACACTAAATAGTTGGGTTAAAAAAGGAAAAGTGACACCAAGTCTAAAAATTCCAATTGGGAATAAAACAATGGATTTATTTTCAAAAGAAGATATCGAAACAATAAGAAATAAAGAAAACCTTGGTGTGCATGATGAAACAACCCTATTACAGGACTTTATTGAATTTACGAATAAATATGAATATACATATTCTTTCAAGATTATCTTTTTATTAGGTTGTCTAAATCTTATGGACCCAATAGGTGAAATTGATTTAAATGATCTTGCAGAATATTATAGGAAATTTTATTTAGACCGTCTTAGTGCTAAGTTACCAGTAGATAGAAAAGGGTGTATTTATGATGAAATGAGATTATGTGATTTAAAATTCATAAAACAAAGCATTTTAAGTAATCCATTTGAAAAATTTGAACGTAAACGATTTATTATGTATTCGAAAGAATTAAATAAAATTGCTTTCCATCCCGTATTATTTGAACAATTAACAGTGAAAATAATCTCGTCTGTAGAACAAAAAATGCTTCAGGATTTACAAAAGTATTATGAAAATTTAGGTGGCCTTCTAGACACGAATGACTTAAGAAGAAAAGAAATAACCTATTAGTAAATATAGCAAGAAAGCAGCCTGACGTTTGTTATGCTGCTTTTTTTAATGCACTTATGAACAGTGACTAAAACGCGCACTTTATTTTATACAAACAGAACAAGTAATGCATTAATAATGTACTGACTTTAGTGGGAGATGGTGGGGAGTAATTATTTATGTAAAAAGATAGATAGTATAAAATTATATATTTTTTAATTGTATGGCAGAACCCTTAACCCAAAAATCCATATCATATACTAGGCGAAAATCTATGATGATATGAGGTGAAGGGGTTCATGTGTCATGAAAATGAGTTTAGGGAAGTAGAGAATTTTAGGGGTACTGAGAAGAATAAGTATGGTAATCAGTCGTTGAGTAAGTACTATCTTAAATATGATATCGTGAAAGAATTTTCGAAAAAATTGCCGAATGGCTATGTGTTTCAAAGTTTTGCTAAGCAGATTGATTTGAAATTTAGTGAGAATGTGGCTGATCTTCTTGCTAGTTTTGGTGATGATCCTGTAACAGGTAACCGCACGGCAGCATCTCCTGCTGAGTTAGAAGTTGCGAATTTTTTATATCAGACGTTTAAAGACATTGGCCTAACAAATGTTACAAAGGATCCGTTTAAAACGTGGGGATGGGAGTTTAGAGGAGCCAGTCTCACGATTTCTGATGACCTTGGTGAACCTCACATGATAACACTCGGAGGTTATGCAACTGAAATAATGGCCGAAAATAAACAGATTCAACTCGTGGATGGTGGAAAAGGCACACTAGCTGAACTAGAGGCACTCGGCGACATTAGCGATAAATTTGTCTTAATAGCCTTTAATATTCGGGAAGATTTTTGGATCAGTTATCCTGCATATCAAGCGCATTTAAAAAAAGCAGCAGGCGTAATTGCTGCAACGAGTTATAAAGAACCACAACCAGATATCTTAATCTCACAAGATTCAAGTATCGACTACCACATCCCAATTTTGTCTATTTCATTACAGGATCATGAACACTTGCAAACGTTAATCCAGCAATCACCCCATGCAAAAATAACAGCCACATTAAACGCTCACTCCAAAGTTCAACCCAACATGACCTCCTATAATATATGGGGCGACATCAAAGGGAAAACGAAAGACGTAATCTATCTCATGGCTCACTACGACGGGTATTATCATTCATACTTTGATGATGCATCAGGCGTCGCAACCATACTTGGCATCGCAAAAGCAATCATTAAAAGTGGGTATCAGCCACAAAAAACGATTCGTATTATAGCACATGGAGCCGAGGAGTGGGGGATCCCGAATAAAGATTTTGATTGGGGTAGAGGTGCCTATTCTCAAATATTTAAGCGCCACCCAGAATGGGCTACAAACGGATTCGCTGTTATTAATATAGATGGCAATTTTCCAGTAGCAGGCACAAAAGCATTTAAAATTAGAACAAACTATGAATTATTACAATTCGTTAAAAATGCGGTAGCACCACTGGCTGACTACAAAAATTATCGCTACGACGTTTTAGCACCCACCTATATTTTATTAGAAGATTTTAGTTATCAACTTGCGGGCATCCCTGCCATTCAAGCCACAGATGATTTAAATAACTCCTTATACTACAAAGCGTTTTATCATAGTAGCAAGGATAGTAAATCACTAGGATTAGACTTGGAAACGTTTAAATTAAATCATCTTATTTATGGAAGTCTTATTTATCAATTAGATGCCCTCTTGATTAAACCGTTGGATATTTCACATTGCTTAAATCAACTAAGACAGACGTTACCTCAGGAAACATGCTCTGATGTATTCATCGCCCAAGTAGACGAACTTTGTGAACTCGCAACGCATTTAACGACTATGATTTCGGTGGTAAATGAGGATTATCTGTTTTATACTAAACAAAGAAATCTGGAGCAAATTCAAGTGATGCATCACGTGTTTGCCAATTTAAATTTGAGTTTGTACCGTTTGTTTTTGATGTTGCAGCAACAGTTTGTCCGCTTAAATTGGAATCAAGAGATTGTCTTTGCACACGAGGTAAGCCTACATAATATCTACCATTTAGAGGCAGCGCTACGCGCCTTAGAGGCTCGGGAGCCGATTGCACAGGTGCTATCTGATTATCTGTATCCTATTGATGGGAACGAATTAGTCCCAACGTTTGATAAGGATGTTTATGACTTTTTCACGAAGCGCTACGTCTATGGCAATCAAAATACATTTGGCTATCGTTTAATCGAACATAAAAATCAAGATTTATACGAGGTGATCCGTTCGTTACTTCAAAAAGTAAACGACCCACAGCCAGACATCGAGTCTGAACTAGATACACTTCGGTCTGCGTTAAACACGCAAAATAGAAATTTCACCGAAGCGATAAATCGTGAACAACTCGGGTTAGTCACGGTGAGTAATCAAATAAAAGGCATTTTGTCGATGTTTAATATCGTCCCCGATAGTGTCGTCACTATGCAGTAAAAAAAGCAAACTAGCGGGGCTAGTTTGCTTTTTTACTAATCACGATTAGAAATTATAGTAAATGTTTATTTAATAATAGTAAAACTACTTATTTTAGTAATACTAAGAAATGATGAGATGCTATGCAATAGTGGATGAATCATCTAAACATGTATTGTACTGCGAATGTAAAAAATGCTAAGGGAAGATTTATCGTTTAAATGTAAAACTTAATTTGAAGTGCATGAATCAACAGCTAATACTTGATCGCATGTGCTTAAAGACAACATATACCACGTAAATACTAGGTTAATTTTGATATTTTATACAGACTGTCCGTAAATAAATTGTAAAATAACTTTTACTAATTTTTACAAACACTCGATATTTTGACTAACTGTATCA
>DNGE01000096.1:403-2861 GCA_003486705.1 Bacillota bacterium | reverse complement strand
ATGATACAATACATTTAAAAAGTTATATGAAGTACGTGTAAAAAGAAGTCCTTCAAGAATACGTAGTTGATAAGATTGTGAAATTAATAGATGATCATTCGGTATTAGTACAGTAATGAAACCAAATGATTACACGAACAAGGTGGGAAGTCGAAGCATGTCGAATCATTAGCGTTAATTACAAATAAGTGCTAAAATATACAGTGCTGCTTTTAGCAGAATCAAGGTTTTTCATCATTTCATTAGTAATATTTTTTAAACATTAGTTCTTTTATATCTAGTGTATTTGAACCCAAAAGAGGTGGTTTTATGAATAAGAAAGTAAACTCGATTGAAATTTACTTTATTTGCTTATTTTTAGAAATGTTTATGATGGTGGCGTTCTTTTTATTTTATAGTCAAACTGATTTTTCGTTATTGAACTTTATCATGTTAAGTAGTATCTTCTTTCTCATTATGATTACATATGCTGGTGGCATGGTTGTTGGACTTATCCTAACATCGGTCGTCATTTTTAGTTATGCAACGTATATCGCGTATGGTCATTTGTTTTTAGGGGATGAAATTAACATGATCTCATATGTTTGGCTACTGGGGACACCCATTATTACATTTACGGTTGGAAAGCTATCAACTTATGTTGTTGACTTAGAAAGCCAATATACAAAATTAGTTGCAACGTATGAAAATTTAGTTTCGATTGATGAACAAACAGGCCTTGGAAATATAAAACTCTTTTATCGTGAATTAGGGCGTGAAATTAGTAAATCCGCACGTCATAAAACACCATGTACCTTAATGCTAATTAAATTACCATATTTTAAAGAAATTAAAGGGATTCTTGGTGATAGTCAAACGACTGTCTTGATGAAAGAACTTAGTGCCGTCATTATTAAAAGCACACGAAATGAAGATGAACGTTATACATTAGAAAATGATTTACTCGCTATTATTATGCCAAACACACCATTTGATGGTGCAGCCGTTGTGAAAGAACGCATAAAACTCGGTATTGATGAAATTAGTTTAAAATTAAGAGAACAAGAGAAACACATAGATATTGATACCAAAATTGCGACTTTAGAATATTCAGAACAATATAAAACAGCACTTGAGTTTAAAACAGCGGTTGAAGAGGAACTTCAATATGATGTTTAAAAACATAAAAACAATGCTGGTGTTATGTTTGCTGCTGCTTACTTCAACACAAACGGCTTTCGCGAATAATAGTGAAGCACACAGTTTAATTCTTTATGAAATGAACACAGAATACGGAAACAAAGAAAATACGGTGGAACACCTCAAACAATTACTGTATGCGTTTAATGAAAAAGTCGATGTCGTGCAAATTGAGGCTTATACGGAAGGGTTAATAACTGATTACGATTATGTGTTTGTCATGAACATCCACACAGAGATAAAAAATGATTCGGTTTTAACTGATTTAGTTCACTTTAATGGCAGAATTTATTGGATAGGAAATGGTATTCAGAATTATTTAACTGTTAATTCAAATTCAGATTTAACATATACTGGTAGTAGTAATCAGATTCTACAATTTAATTATCAGGATCAAGTTATTTATGGGGCATCTAATCTCTTGCATGATTTGCTTGAACCTTCAAGTGAGACGCAGATATTAGCAACGATGTCTGATGGCTATAACACATATCCGTATATTTTAAATGAAAAGAATCTGTTTTTTATATCCCGTTATAAGGTTGATGAGCATTATATCTTTGAAGATTCGTTATTTGATTTTTTTGAATATAATCCGCCGTCAACGCGTGAGGTGTTTGTTCGGATTGAAGATGTGCATCCCTTCCGTGATCCACAGCGTTTGAAAGAAATTGCTGATTATTTATTTGAACGAAACATTCCGTTTATGATCGCATTAGTTCCAGCCTATGTTGATAATAATACTCACACTATTAATACATTAGATCAGGTGCCCGAGTTTGTTGAGGCCATACAATATATGCAAGAGCGTGGGGGGAGTGTCATCTTACATGGCTATACACATCAGCTAGGGTTTAAAGAAGTGACTGGTGAGGGCTATGAATTTTGGGACATTGAAAATGACACGCCCATTGAAAATATTGAGACATATATTCAGGAAAATATACTAACAGCGTTACGCCTGTGTGTTGAAAATGAAATCTATCCATTAGCCTTTGAAGCGCCGCATTATGCGATGGATGCCAATGGTTATTTAGAGATTAAAAAGTACTTCTCGACTTACGTCGGTCATTTTCAAAATAATAATATAAATTTTACAACAAGTAGTTTCCCTTACCGTATTTACAATAGCGATTTATTTAATATATTTATTCCTGAAAATTTAGGGTATATTGAAGCAGACGTTTTGCATACAGCACAAGAAATAATTGAAAAATTTAATCAGCTACAAGTGGTTCGCAGTTACACGGGAGGTTTTTTTTTTTTTTTCTAGGGGGGG
>DNGE01000096.1:0-177 GCA_003486705.1 Bacillota bacterium | reverse complement strand
ATTGACTATTTATTAACTCAAGACGTCACCTTTATTGACTTAAAACAAGAGGAAAATTGGGTGTCGATGGAAGATGTTAAAATCAATTCAAGTGGTGGAACCATCACGAGTTCTTATGATCGTGATAAAGCCATAAGTTCAAACTATGAGGACGCCATAGATTTTTCAGTGTTTGAG
>DNGE01000161.1:2703-3224 GCA_003486705.1 Bacillota bacterium | reverse complement strand
ACGAACTGTGCGGTTTTGACATCGCGAATACATTGAACCGATCCACTTTGAAGGATGACTTGGTGTATGAGTTGGCGTGCTGCTTCAATGGTTAATAAAGTGGATACACATTTGGCACCGGCTGATTCTCCCATCACCGTAATAAGATCAGGATTTCCTCCGAAGTGCTCAATGTGGTTTGAGATAAAACGTAGTGCCTCCACAATATCCAAAATCCCATTGTTACTAGACCCCACATAATCTTCACCTAATACAGGCGAGACATCTAAAAAGCCAAACACACCTAAGCGATAGTTCACTGTAACAAACACAACCTCATCTGTACTTGAAAACGTCGCGCCATTAAAAAACTCATCCGCCCCGCTACCTGATGTGAATCCGCCTCCGTGAACCCAAACGACAACCGGTTTATTTTTTGCATTGGGATTTTTGGTCCATATGTTTAAGTGTAGGCAGTCTTCACTACATAAAACCACGTCATCATCCCCGTGATTTTGCCAAGCTTTCGCTTTCCACGTTGT
>DNGE01000161.1:0-2463 GCA_003486705.1 Bacillota bacterium | reverse complement strand
CATGATGAGGCTCGATTGGCTCTGGCGCCTTGAAGCGGCGCTCATTGATCGGTGCTTTTGCAAATGGAATCCCCTTGAAGACGTAAGTGTCTTTTTCTTTTATGCCTTTGTATGCCCCCAGTGCTGTTTGAATAATCATGATACTCTCCCCTTTGTAAACGTTATTAAGCTTATTATAAAAGTTAAGATTCTCCATGTAAAATACAATTCTGACTGTAACCGGTTAATCACTCATAATTTAGGAGATAATGGGCAGTTTATAAATAAAGGTCTACATGAAATAAAAAGGATGACGTTGTAGGGCAATAAAATCTATCTCTTATAAAAAAGAAATAAGAATTTAAAACGAACCTTATTTAGGGAGCATTAATTTAAAAAGTGGGGTGTAATTTATGAATGACATGAGTAGTGTTTTAGCTTCTACCTTACTGGCTTTATTATTTTATGTCGTTATTTTAGTCGCGTTTAAGTTGCTTGGAAAACGTGAGTTAAATCAATTGAGTTCTATGGATATTGTTATGAATATCTTAATTGCAAATATCGCAGCCTCAGGCATTGTGGATGAAGCTTTTTGGCTGGATGCATTAGCGGGTGTTGTTGTGATTGTCATTGTCCAAATCCTCGTTGCAAAACTTCAAATAACGAAAAACAAGTTGCGTGATTTAATTGATGCTGAACCGTCAATGGTTATAAAACATGGAACCATAGACTATGAGGAATTGAAAAAGTTACGGATTGACTTAGATGATTTTGTGATGTTGCTACGTGAAAATAATGTTGTTTCTGTCGAGGATGTCCAATATGCCTTAATTGAACGTAATGGAAAGTTAACTGTTTATAAGAAGCAAATGCCAACCTCTGTTTTTCCATTACCTCTCGTGATTTCAGGGACAATTAAACAAGAAGCCTTAAAAAGTTTGGGAAAATCAGAAGACTGGTTACGGCAGGAATTAGAACATCATCAGATGCATGATCTTAAAAAAATCGAGTTACTATTTTATGAAGAAAATAAGTTTACGATTTATTGTCAACGGCAAATGAAAAAGATTAAACTGTCATCCCACTCTTCATAATAGATTTTCAGATAATAAAAAAAAGCTACGATTTAAATCGTAGCTTCTCATTTGCTATTATTTATTGAAATCTTCTACATCATTTGCTTCATTAAATAATGAAACACGATGACCGTTTGATAATGTGTTTAATAAGTTTTGACGTGCCATTGGATAGTCAGCATATAATTTCTTTAATAATTGCTTCACATCTTCGCGACTTGTGTGTTTATCCATTGGACAAGTACTTGGAACGATTGGCACGTGACGTGATGCCGCTTGAATAATATCAGATTCATAACAGTAAACTAATGGACGAATAAACGTCACATCTGTTTTATCTAAATACATTTTCGGTTTAAATGTTCCTAAGTAACCATTAAACATTGAATTTAGTACTAAAGTTTCAACAGCATCATCCGCATGATGGGCCATTGATACTTTATTGCATCCTAATTCTTTTGCTTTATTAATTAAGATGGCTTTTTTAAATTTTGAACATAATGAACAAGGAATCTTTCCTTCTTCATTCGCATTCTCTTTTAAAATATCGTAAACTTGTGTATCAACTAAATGATATTCAATATTGTGTTTTTGGCAAAATTCAACAACTGGATTAAAATCCATTCCTGGGAAACCAAGTTTTAATGTGATTCCCACTAATTCGAATTTAACGGGTGCAAATTTTTGATACAAGTGAAGGGCATATAATAGTGTCATACTATCTTTTCCACCTGATACACCAACGGCAATTTTATCGCCTTCTTGAATTAATTTAAATTCTTCATCAGCACGACGAATACAACCTAAGACTTTTTTCATTATACTCACCAACCTTTATCTTCTCGCTAGTCATTATAACGAATCGACATAAAATTTACAATCCAAACATGAAAATAAGCAGAATTATCCTCTTAATTTTGTTATTATGATACAATAATTCTAAAACTTAACAATTAGAAGGTGGTTTGCATGAAAGTTAACCGTAAATATATCTTAATTAGTGTGATAGCCTTGTTTATACTCGGTGGTATTTTTTTACTTCCAAACACCGCTTGGTTTCAAAATATAAAGCAACTCATTTTTATTAATCAGGTTGTGAAACAAACCGCCGAACAAGACGCTTTTGAAATTGAACTTCATGTCCAATATGATTTATTAGGATATGAGATGCAGCTTCAAGGGAATGGGCGCGTTCAATCCAACACCGCTCATTTTAATCATATCGTCGCGCTAAATGGAAAAGGTGTCTCGCCGATGACACTTGATTTAGAACAATACATCGTAAAAAACGATGACACGTCTATAATGTACATGAGTTTAAATGAAGGACAATGGTTTAAAGAAACAGCTCAACCATCTTCGACGATGCATAATCAGTTTCTTCATTTCAATGATTTATCCTCACTTC
>DNGE01000043.1:2605-6844 GCA_003486705.1 Bacillota bacterium | reverse complement strand
GGAATAAGTTTTTAAGGTGATGAGATGACGAATTTAACTGTAGTTGACTATATCTTTTTATTTTCATTAGGTAGTATCTGGCTAACCCTTTTAGTCAATATCGTCTTGGCTATTAATGGCTATCGGTATTACATCAAAAATTTACATTTTGAGGATGTCCCATTGACGCACTATCCGTTTGTTTCTATTTTAGTTCCTGCTCACAATGAAGGTAAAGTTATTGGAAAAACGGTTCAGAGTTTATTATTAATCGACTATCCGCTAGATAAAATGGAGCTTATTGTTATCAATGATAACTCAAGTGATAATTCAAAAGAAGTCTTGCAATCCATTAAAAATAAATACCCAAGCTATAATTTTACCATCATTAATACGGATGCTATAACAGGTGGAAAAGGGAAATCAAATGCATTAAATATTGGTTACCAACTAGCAA
This sequence comes from Bacillota bacterium, assembly GCA_003486705.1. GTDB lineage: Bacteria > Bacillota_I > Bacilli_A > MOL361 > Turicibacteraceae > Turicibacter. Next base: position 6,408 of record DNGE01000043.1, on the reverse strand, counting down.
AAGGCGAATTAATTGCCATATACGATGCTGATAACACACCGGAGAAAACAGCCCTCCGGTATCTCGTCCAAACCATTATGAGAGACGATAAGTTAGGAGCTGTTATTGGTAAATTTAGAACGAGGAACAAGCATAAAAATTTATTGACCCAATTCATCAATATTGAAACACTAAGCTTTCAGTGGATAGCGCAAGCCGGTCGAAAACAATTACTTGGTCTTTGTACAATTCCTGGAACAAATTTTGTACTAAGACGAAGTATTATTGAAGCGATAGGCGGATGGGATACAAAGGCTATTGCTGAAGATACCGAGATTAGTTTTAGAATTTATAAAATGGGACATTCGATAACTTACGTTCCACAATCCGTTACTTGGGAACAAGAACCCGAAACGGTTTCTGTTTGGGTTAAACAACGCACGAGATGGGTCAAAGGAAATATTTATGTACTCATCAAATATATCCGACAGTTTTTTGATAAAAATCAGAAGAACATTCTGTTCGATGTGATTTATTTTTTCTCAGTCTATTTTTTATTTTTAACGTCTGTTATTATTTCTGATGTTTTATTTATCTTAAGTTTATTTAATCTCATTGAGATTCAGATTCCGTTTAACTTTATCCTCCTTTGGATTTTGTCATTCATCTTATTTATCTTACAAGTAAGTATTACGTTGACAATGGAAAAGGGAGAAGCTCAACTTAAGAATATTTTACTCGTTATATTAATGTACTTTACATATTCTCAAATGTGGTTATATGTAGCGATTAAAGGGATGGTAGGTTATTTTTCGGATGCTATCCATAAAAGAGAAGCGAAGTGGTATAAGACAGAACGATTTTAAGGAGTTAATACGATGAAACAGTTTAAAATACTTTGTTTATGTCTGTTTGTGCTGTGCTGTTTTTCAACCAAAACAGTTTCAGCCCAACAGTTGGTTAAAAATATTCGGTTTGAAGAAAACATTGAACTAGGAGGGATTTTATCGAGCAGCTCAAAATATTTTTACGTTGATGAATATCAAGATGTAAAAAACATTTCTCTAAATCTTTTTTTCACAAAAAGTGAGTTGCTCGATAAAAATAATTCATCCATTACTATTTATCTCAATGACATACCAGTCAGTTCATATGCTTTAGCAGAAGATAAAGTATATAAAGATCAAATCACGATTGATATTCCTGTTGAACTCATTTTTGCGGGGTATAATAATTTAAAAATTGAAGCTTTTAAAACGATTACGGATAAACTTGTTTGCAGTGAAGATAACAGTAGTGCTAACTGGCTTATGATTCATGAAGAAACAAACTTAAGTATGAGTTATGAAATTTTACCATTTGATAATAACTTAAGCGATTATGAACGTATCTTTATGACAGTAGATGAAGGGCAGCAATTGAATACTCAACTTGTTTTAGGGAATGAGTTTACGTCAAAACAATTAACTGCAGCCCTTCTATTTAGTACAGATATCGGAAAAAAAATTCAGTTTAATAATGTAGAAACAACGTTGGTTCCGTATGATAATGTTAATACAACAAAAGATTTAATCTTTATCGGGACAGAGAATAATACGCCAACTGAATTGTTGAACCTATTAACAGAAGATGAAAGAAGCAGATTAAACACAGAGTGTTTGATAAAAATTGTTGATTCACCATTTACTGAAGGGAAGAAACTGTTGCTGCTTATTTCAAATAATGAAGATTTGTTAATAAACGCTGCAAAATTAATGGGCAGCAATGACTATGTTCAACATTTAAAACAGTCTTCTATTATGATTAATCAACAAACACCCGTATTAGATACCCTTACGTCGACAACGTCAAACAACATGACATTTAAAGAGTTAGGCTATGAAAACATTTATGTTAAAGGGCCGTTTACACAAGAAGTAAACATCGATTTATACACGCCTAAAAGCAAAGTCGTCCTATCAGGTTCTAAATTAACATTAAACTTAAAATACGCAGATAATTTAGACTTTAATCGTTCGTTAGTTACCGTATACGTCAATGATATTCCAGTTGGTAGTCAACAACTAAAACAAGAAAATCATGAACAAGACACGCTTGAAATTGAATTACCTGATGAACTATTAAATAAAACGTATTACCAAATAAAAATAGTATTTAATCTAGAATTGCTTGATCTACAATGTGTAACAAGAGACATGGATACGCCGTGGGCCTATATCACTAGTGATTCAATGTTAAGTTTTGTTTATGGTGAGCAAAACGACTTATATTTCTCAAATTACCCGTATCCATTTATACAGGATAATATGTTTAATGATTTAACGGTTGTAATTCCGAGTGAGCTATCTGTAACTGGATTAAGTGAACTTTCTAATATGATGGTTTATATGGGTAGGGATTTGTTATATAACACAGGTGACTTAAACGTGGTGACACATTCAGAGTTTGATTCTTCTATGCAGAATAATAACTTATTTATTTACGGAACAGCAGCAAATAATAGTGTTATTCAATCTCTAAATAATCACTTAAATATAAAATATAATTCAGATTTTTCTAAACTAGGTAATGAGGAGCTCGTCAAGTTTTTTGATGAAGTAGGTGATTCTATTGGGACGTTACAACTGATCGCGTCGCCATACAATCAAGATAAATCAGCAATTGTTGTAACCAGTCCAAGTGAGACGCAATTAAGTTTAAGTACGAAATATTTATCGGATTTAAGTTTAGGTAAATCATTAGTGGGTGATACCATTATCGTATATCCTAATGGAAATGTTGAAGATTTAGTTTTACTAAGTAGTAATCAAATAGATCATAGCGAAAAGAAGCAAACTAATTTTGGATTTGTACTACAGCAAGAAACAATCGGATTTGTTATTATCGCTTCTTTATTATTTGTTACACTAGGAGTTACGGCTTGGTTAATTATTAGACGTCAAAGAAGATAATGAGATGCAATGGGATATTTAATGTATTCAATGGTTAGTGTATAAGTTATCAAATAGTTACTAACTACTTGTAATGGTTTAAATGTTTCATATTGAGAGGGTGATGCTATGTATTTAAAAGGATGGCTTCTTAGTCTCCTCATACTTTTGATTGTCGTATGGGGTGTCGTTTCTATAAGAAACAAAACCCCACTGGAAGACATAAAGTCTATTAATTTATCAACGGATTATGAAATTGATCAGGTGCTTGAAGATATTGAGTTGCTACAAGTTAACACAGTGAATGTCCCGATAGCAATTCAAATACCTGACTTAACATCTAATGAATTATCTGTCATTGATTATAGTGAACAAAGAGCAATAGAATTAATAAAAATATTAAAAAAACGTGGAATTAAGGTCATTTTAGAACCATTTCCATGGATAAGTAATGGTAGTGAATACGAAACAGCCTATGCACCTGCTGATACAAACCTATTTTTTGAGAAATGGCAAGACATCCTAATGTATTTAATTGATAATATTGCAACCCCGTATAAAGTGGATGCAATGATTGTAGGTTCTAATTTTACATTGCTTGAACAGTATGAACAACAGTGGTGCGACTTAATTGACAACATTCATGAAAAGTTTCATGGACTTGTCACATATAAAACATCATGGTGGTATACAGCACAATGGGATGATGAAACACACCAAATATACGAGGCTAAGTTAACCAATGAGTTGTTCTCGAAAGTTGACTTCATTAGTATTGCTGCATACTTTGAGTTAAGTGGACAACGTGAAAATACTGTTGAAGAACTTGTTGAAGCGATCTATGCTACAAAGTTACATGATCGACAACAAAATGTTGAGGCAGAGATTTCAAAT
>DNGE01000043.1:370-2403 GCA_003486705.1 Bacillota bacterium | reverse complement strand
TTGCAAAAACGCACAATAAACAGATATATTTTGGAGAGTTAGGATTTCCAAGACGTGATTACGCTGCATCGCACCCTTGGAATAGTGAGGTATCTACTGTTGAGAATAATTTAGAACAAGCCCGCTGTTTTGAAGCGTATAAACGTGTTTTTAGCGAAAAAGATTACCTCTTAGGTTATTCCGTATTTGCCGTTGGACAAAAGGGTGATGATAAATCATTTTATCCATCAGCCGAAAGTATTAAAGTCATTTTAAATTGGAACTAATCATCGTACGTATAACTGTAGTATGATTTATAACCATGAAAGTCGTACAAAGGAGGAATACCGTTGATTCATGTAATGACAGTCTTTGGCACACGACCTGAGGCAATAAAGATGGCGCCCGTAATAAAAAGTTTACAACAGAGAGAAGAAACGAATTGTTTAGTCTGTGTAACTGGTCAACACCGTGAAATGTTAGATCAAGTGTTAGAAGCGTTTAATATTTCACCACAATTTGATTTAGACATTATGGAACCTAACCAAACATTAGTTGGAATAACAATTAATACAATCCAGCGATTGAGTGATGTGATTGAGCAAGTTAACCCTGACCTTATTCTCGTTCATGGTGACACAACAACAACGTTAGCCGCTAGTTTAGCTGCATTTTACCATAAAACAGCGATTGGTCATATCGAAGCGGGATTGCGAACACATAACAAATATTCGCCTTATCCTGAGGAAGTAAATCGTCAAATGGTAGGTGTCGTAGCAGATATTCACTTTGCTCCAACAGAAGTATCAAAACAAAACTTATTAAATGAACAAAAAGATGAGCGTACCATTATCGTAACAGGGAATACAGCCATTGACGCACTACAAACGACAATCCAGCCCAATTATACTCATCCTATATTTGAAAAGATTGGAAACGATAAATTAATTTTGTTAACAGCTCATCGTCGAGAAAACTTAGGTGAGCCATTAGTGCAGATTTTTAAAGCTATTAATCGCCTTGTTGAGGATATAGAAGGTATTCAAGTTGTTTTTCCTGTTCACCTCAATCCAACTATCCGCACACTTGCTTACGATTTACTTGGACAAAACAAAAAGGTACATTTAATCGAACCTTTAGATGTTATCGATTTCCATAATTTCTTAAACAAATCACATTTAGTACTGACAGATAGTGGCGGAATTCAAGAAGAGGCACCATCGCTTGGTAAACCTGTATTAGTTCTACGAGATACAACGGAAAGACCAGAAGGTGTACATGCTGGAACACTTAAACTAGTTGGGACTCATGAGCAAACAATTTATGAGGCAGTGAAAGAGCTACTTACTGACACAAACGTATACGAAAAAATGTCAAAAGCTTCTAATCCGTATGGTGACGGTACAGCTAGTGAGAAAATCGTGGACTTTATTGTGGAATACTTTCATGCAAAAGGTTCACAAAATACGTAACATTAAAGCAAGTCTCATTACCTAGCATCTCAATATAAGACTGCTGCACCCGTCATATCAATTGATTTTTCAAAACGATAAAGATAAAATTCTACATTTTTCCCTAGGTTAAGGTCACATACATTAAACAAATTCATACTATATATTGACGACAAATTGTGTCGTCCATGAAATTCTCTCTCTTATAAAATACATTTATTCTCTTTTTTTGATGAAGCATCGGTTCCCCCAGCCGGTGCTTTTTAATTTTAGGGAATGTTATATATAATGGTTGATAAAAACATGATAGAAAATAGTTTTTTTACAGTGCCTTGTTCTCCAAAAGTTCGACAATTTTATATATGCGCAGGTTTACGTTTTTGATGTCAAACTCTGTGGCTTTTGTATAACTTGCATGGATGTGCACATAGGCTTTTTGTCACTTTTCAATTTCTAATTCAGTATTAACACTTTCTCACCATTTAAAGTAATACAAATAATGTTCTAAGTGTTTAGTCGATCCCCCTTTAAAGGGCTGCATAAATTGCTTTGTTTTTTGATGCCTCATAGTAAAATTATCTATAATAATCATGAGTTTAAAAT
>DNGE01000043.1:0-134 GCA_003486705.1 Bacillota bacterium | reverse complement strand
TCATGGGTATTTTTTTACCTTTCATAAAGTTATCTATCTGACAACATTATGGTCAATTTCGTGACAAGGCAAACGAGCAACTTCTAGACATTATTAGTGGGCATTAACACTTTATATTTTTCACAGTCACATTG
>DNGE01000164.1:2175-5564 GCA_003486705.1 Bacillota bacterium | reverse complement strand
AATCCAAATACCACTAAAGTCGGAACCCCAGTCCTTTCAACCCAAAGTTGAGAAAGAACCCTTCTTTTTTGTCATTTTCACACATAAACTTAAGTGAAAGAGGTGAGGTTTATGTGTGGTTTTTTAGCACTTCTAAAAAATGAACCGTTAAGCGTGCATGAAATGACACTTATGCATGAGTCATTACAAAAAATAAATCATCGGGGGCCCGATGATTCGCATGTTTACTATGATGAACATGCTTTTTTAGGTTTTAATCGTTTAAGCATCAATGATTTATCACTCGGTGGACAACCCAAAATCTCTAAAAATGGAGACTATGTCCTCCTGTTTAATGGCGAGATTTATAATTATTTAGAATTAAAGAAAAACCTTGAATCTGTCGGTTGTATCTTTGAGACGAACTCAGAAGCAGAAGTTCTGTTGACCCTTTATCAAATCATGGGGATGCAGTTTGTAAATCAACTCCGCGGCATGTATGCCATTCTGATTTATCATGTATCTGAAAACACCATCGTGATCACCCGCGATAAATTCGGCATCAAGCCACTGTACTACTCATATGACAAACAAATTCTAAACGTTGCATCCGAGCTTAAAGCGTTCAACACCATAACTGTCAACAAATCAGAACTCGACTACACGGCACTTCAACAGTACTTTACATTTCAATACATCCCCGAACCGAACACGTGTCACACCGAAATAAAACTCGTTCCACCTGGACACGTCTTAAAATTTAAATTAAATAACGAGATGGAACAATACGCAATGCCTTCGCTGACCTTTACGCCACAAATAGGGGGTGCAGATGCCAAACTTAAACGCATCCGTGAGACAATCATGGAATCAGTCGCAGCACATATGTTAAGTGAGGTTGAAGTCGGCACCTTTTTATCCGGTGGCATCGACTCAACAATCGTCACAAGCTGCGCAAAACTAATCAATCCAAATATAAAGGCATTCTCAATCGGATTCAAGACAGAAGGATACAGTGAAGTACGAGAGGCAAAGAAGTCTGCCGATTATTTGCAAATTCCATTCTATTCAGAAATGATTGATGCAAACGATTATATTCAAGCACTACAAGATGTCATCTACCACCTAGATTCTCCACTTGCGGACCCATCCGTCGTTCCTATTTATCTCATCTCCAAAAAAGCCGCCCAACATGTCAAAGTCATATTATCAGGTGAAGGAGCAGATGAACTCTTTGGAGGATATGGCATCTACAAAGAACCGAAACTAATTGAACACCTCGCATCACTTCCAATATCACTTCAAAAAATTATCTTATCCATTTCCCATCTCATCCCACAAGGGATCAAAGGAAAAGCTTTTTTAGAACGTGGCTGCTTACCATTAATTGAGCGCTATGTCGGGAATGCGTTTGTGTTTAGTGAAAAAGAAAAACAACAACTCTTAACATTTTATAACTCTGATGTTCATTTTAAACAAGTGACACAACCGTACTACGATGGTATTCAACACCTTGATCGTGTGACACAAATGCAAACGATAGATTTAAACACCTGGTTAACGGGCGATATCTTAGTCAAATCAGATCGACTCTCGATGGCACATAGCCTTGAACTTCGCGTGCCATTTCTTGATGTTGAGGTTTTTGAATGTGCAAAAGGTCTAATAAAAGATGAAAAAATCCAAAATGGATTGACGAAACATGATTTACGAGAAGCGTTTAAAGATATTATCCCGCCACATATTTATCAGGCAAAGAAAAAAGGGTATCCCGTTCCGTTAAACACCTGGTTACGTCACGAATTATACGATTTTGCTAAAGAAATCCTTTCTTCAACAGATTGCAACGGTCTTCTTAATCCGACTTGTGGTTTAAAGTTATTGGATGAGCATGCAACAAAAAAAGGAAATCATGCTCGTAAGATTTGGAGCATCATCACCTTTATTTTATGGTATGAGCAACGTTTGGATTGTGGTATAATAGCCTAAAGGCTAGGTGAGAGAATTGAAAAAGTATGGTTACATCGTGATTGGAATTTGTCTTATTTACGGGATCTTGAGTTATTTAATTGAATTGAATAAATATACGCCAAATTCAGAGATGACGGTCGGTGGGGGAGATGCAAATCAAGCACTTCAAATTGCTGATTTTGCAATCAGTCTGATTACGTATGAGGAATACTGTGTGGATGATTCTATGGAACGCACGCGTTGCCATCAAATTACAGATGTGCAAAATGGGGATATCTTAATCTCAAAATCAAGTCATACGCTGTTGTACCGTCACGGCCATGCTGGCATTGTCGTCGACGCAGCGAATGGACTTGTGCTTGAAGCCATCGGTTATGGAACACCATCACTCATCCAACCACTAGATAAGTGGAATTACTTTCCGACTGTTAAAGTGCTGCGCTTAAAAGATGCTGATGAAGCGGTAGGGGATGAGATTGCACAAATTGCGTTGACAAAATATCAAGGCATCACCTACGATATTTTAGCACACCGTCAAGATGTTGATTCAACACATTGTTCTGATATTGTTTGGAAAGTGTTTAATGAGTTCGGATACGATTTAGATAGCACTGGCGGTATTTTTGTCTCACCACAAGATATATCTAAAAGTGAATACTTAGAAGAAGTCATGTCATTTGGCTTTTCGAATACTAGACCGTGGTAATAAAAAACCGATGTTCTCAAAAGAACATCGGTTTTTTTAGATTGAATTAATCGCAAGTAAAAACTTAAATTTTAGATATATCCCTCTCAAGCCACTCTGATAAGCAATAGCTTCACAAAAATAACATTTCAAAACCTTAACGTCTAAATCCATCAGTTGGCTTTTGGTTAGTTTGAGGCAGTAAGTCATCGGAAAAGTTTGAGTTGTACGAATGAGTTCGCATGTATTAAAGCCTGTATGTAATTGCGGTTTAAAATATAATGTGTAATTAATTTTTGCTTTCACAACAACAGTGAAACTGACTACTTTTCCCTTTTTCAGATTAGGGTAAATTTTAATACACTGCGATTCAATGCATGTTTCCATATTAATTAAATGATAGCGACTCACTAACGGACCCAAGATAAATTGTGTGACATGAAAAAATGTAAGTTGTCTTGACAATACATGAGTGTGTGTGAAATTGCTTTCTTCAATCATATGAATGGGATTCTCTAATGTATGATATTGATGTGGATATTCAACTAAAGCCTTGTTTAAGATAGTCTNNAGGAGTTCACGTGTATTACAGCCTCGATTATGTTGCAGTTTTAAAAATAATGTATAGTTGATTTTTGCTTTTACAACAACGTTGTAACAGACTACTCTTCCCTTTTTCAGGTTAGGGTAGATTTTAATACATTGCGATTCAATACATGTTTGCATATTGACTAAACGATAGCGACTCACTATG
>DNGE01000164.1:1196-1956 GCA_003486705.1 Bacillota bacterium | reverse complement strand
AAGCTAGTTCGTCTTTAAAGTAACAGTATGGGATATCGTGATTTGAAATATTTTGTATTTCAATTGTATACGTAAGTTGCTCAAAAAAGAGAGCCTGGTCTTTATCAACGATTTTGAATGCTTTAATTCGCTTGTCAATCATCGTTGTTTGAACTTGGTTACTATAAACAACTTCATGAATAAGTGGTTCATCATCTGTTGCCGCATGTTGATAATTTATTCTACAAATATTTCTAATTTGCACACGATATCACCAACTTGTCTAGCCGTTAATTCTGACTTGATAAACCACAAGTGCCACTTGGCCAGGTTGCATTGTACCTAAGCTAAATCCCGCTTCTGGATGGAAGGTTGGTTGAGGCACACCATTTACAATAACACTACCTAACACCACTGTCGTATTTGCAGGTGTCGGGTCGGTGAAGATAACATTTGTATTAGGTACGTTACCAGTGTTTGTTACAGTAACGGAATAGGTCAAAATTGAACCTGGTGTCGCAAATGCTTTATCCACTGTTTTGACAACGGTCATACCATAAACATTAATATATGTCGTCACTAAATTTGTTTGGTTTGTAGCTAAGATAATTGGTTGGCTAGGGTTAATATAGTAACCGTAATCAATATATGCTTTATTGGTTACCATACCACTTACTGGAACACTAGTTACTTTCACATCAAAGGTAATAATCGTCACTGTATTTTGAACGATTGTACCAAGTTCGATATAGCTTGGTACCGTATCAACAGGTTGTGTCAC
>DNGE01000164.1:499-904 GCA_003486705.1 Bacillota bacterium | reverse complement strand
TAATAAGACTGGATTTACAACATTTGTTGTCACTAAATTTGATGGTTGTGTATACGTTGTGGTTGGACCAGTTGGATCAATTTTATAACTAAATTGCGTTAAAGCCGTATTGTCAACTTTACCTGTTGGTGGATAAGTCGAAATTCGAACATCAAAGGATACTGTTTTTTGAGCACCAGGTGCTAATGTACCTAACGTAAATCCAGTCGTTGGATTTAAAGTTGGATTTTGGACATTATCAATACTCACTGTTCCTGAGATAAATGAAAGTTGTGATTGAAGTTGATCTAAGAAAATTGTATCTGTTGCAGGAATATTACCTGTATTATGAACAACAACACTATAGATTAATAAATCATTAACTAACGCGTATTGCTTATCGACTGATTTAGTTAATGTCAATTG
>DNGE01000164.1:0-228 GCA_003486705.1 Bacillota bacterium | reverse complement strand
GTTGCACTATTTGGGATGATATATGGTTGTGGTGGTAATTCAGTGATAACAACACTAAAACTTACAGTTTGCATGTCGCCTGGATGAATAGTTGGTAATGAAATACCATTTGCAGGATTTAAATCTGGGAAGATTTCTTCTCCAACATACACAGACCCAGGTACAAATTCAGTGTGTGCTGGAATTGCATCCACTAAATTAAGATTCGTTAAATCAACTGTACCATTA
>DNGE01000058.1 GCA_003486705.1 Bacillota bacterium | reverse complement strand
TGTTGAAGATGGTCAAGGCCTTGTCTATAAATGTCAACAAAAAAGTGTACCACTCGCTCATAAAATAGTAGACCAGTTGTGCTCATAAAATTGTGGGCCATTTTTTATATAACGCTCATTAAAAAGTAGACCACTTCTTTGATAAATAAAGCATGTTTAAAAATAATTGTTTCTTGTTCTAAACATGCTATAATTAATTTGTGTTGAGATTTCAATTTGAAACTTAATTGATTTATTGCGTGAATCAATTATCCACAGTTTCTTGTTGAAGTCTTTTTTTTGTTTCCTTAAATCGATATGATTCTGATACGTTCATGTCTAAAATATGTGAACGAAATGTTACACGATCAATTAATGCTGAAACCATCATTTCATTTTCAAATAATTCTGTCCATTTTGAAAATTCTAAGTTCGTTGTGATAATAACACTTCCTCTTTCGGAACGTTCAGAAATCACTTGAAATAATAATTCAGAATGATGTCGATTGAACGTTAAATAGGATAGTTCATCAATGATTAATAAATCTACTTTAGCTAGATTTTTTTCAAACCTCGAAAGTCTTCCTTCTTGAAAGGCCTCTGATAACTCTGTAGCTAAATTAACAGCTGTATAAAAGCGAACATTAAACCCACATTGGCAGGCTTTTAAACCCAGCGCTAGTGCGAGATGCGTCTTTCCAGAACCACAATTCCCTATCATTAAAATATTTTGTTTCTCTTTGATAAAGTCACAATTAGCTAGTTCAAGAATATAAGCTTTGGATACGTTTTCTAAACAATCTAAATCAAATTCATCGATCGTTTTATAAACTGGAAACTTAGCTGTTTTTATTCGTCTTTTTTGTAAATTTTCTTGACGCTGTAATACTTCGTTTCTCATTAATTCTTTTAAAAATACTTCATATCCCTCATTTGGATCTAATTGACGAATAACTTCATCATAATTTAAAAATGTTGGTGTTTTTAATTGGCGAGCGTAGAGTTTAATCATCTCTTTATTCGCGGTTATTGTACCCATTTAGACTCTCCTTTTAACAACTCATCATATACGCCTAAATTAGGCTTAGTTACTGATATTTCATCTTTTATCGTAGTTTGAACTATTTCTGTTGGGGGTTCAATAAGCATTCCTTGTATTTGACCTAAAGTTAGTTCATTTCCGACTAATGTTCGTGCTGACTGAATAACCCGTTCTTCTCCACAATCAATACACATGCGTAATAATTTCACCATTTCCCGAGGGCCATTTAATCTCTTTCCAATTTCTAATAACTCTTGTGAAACAGACTGTTTTACTGGCTTAGCGTTATATACACTTCTTGGGCGTTGTTCAATTAATTTCATGTAGTGATCTAAAGTGTAGAATGTCTCACCACGAACATACTGACGCTGATAATGAGCAATTTTTTGATGTTGATAATAAATATACACATCATTTCCAAAGCCTTTTATACTTACGGACTTTCCAGCGTATTCAATAGGAACTGAATAATAATTATAATCAAATTTAACCGTTGAAAATTGGTCTGCTTTAACTGTTATTGAACGACTCACATCAAATCTATAGGCAGGTAATGTCGTTAAAAAATTAGCTTCCACTTCAAACATTTCTCCAACCGTTTGCTTTCGTTCTTTAATCTGGTGATCATAGTATAGTGTGCATTTTTTTATAAGAAACGCATTTAGTTCATCTAATGTTTTAACGCGTGGCAGTGGAACTAAATGATTTCTTCGTACCCAGCCCACTAAACCTTCCACAAGACCTTTCTCATGACCTGAGGCTATATTACAAAACTCAGGTGTAAATGCATAGTGTGCAGCGAATGATTTATAGCGTGCTTGTGGTTTTGCATGAACACCAAAACCTTCTTTAACCGCAACTTTAGCATTATCAAAAATCAACTTCTGGGGTACTCCGTTAAAGAATTCAAATCCCGATAAGTTTCCATCAAGAAAACTTTCTTCATTTTGTCTAAAATATGCCTTAACGAAGATTCCAGCACTATAACATAATCTCATACAAAAGAGATTAACTTTGATGCGTTCACCGCTTAGATAAATGGTGGCTTCTCCCCAATCAATTTGAGCAGCTTCGGCAGGCTCATAGCTCAATGGAATAAAGGCTTTTGGTAGTTTATCTTTCATACTTGCGACAACACGCCTAACTGTAGACTCACCACCCGTAAAGTCTAGTTCTTCAACTAAACGTGAATGAATTCGTTTCGCAGTATGACGTTGTTTCTTTAATTTCTCACGTTTATCATCGAGTAAGCACTCTTCAATAAACGTTATAACTTCATCTGTTACAATATGTGATTTTCTTCCACTTCCTTCTTTTCTAATACTCGGCAATACAGTTCCATCGCAATATTTTCTAACAGTTGTTCTAGATATCCCCAACAATCGAGCAATCTCTCTTTGTGACTTTTTCTCGTGTACATAGAGATATCTAATTCGTTCATACGTATCCACTTCAATTTTCATCCTCTCGGAACCTCCTGTAGTTTAATAATTCTCATACAAAATTCTACAGGATATTTAATTTGAGTGGTCTACTTTTTTTTGAGCGTTAGAGCATTATTTGGCCTACTTTTATATTAGCATTCATAAATAATAATAGTGGTAGTGATTTAAGCTATATTCGAGTTGATATTTTTGTTTTAGATAAGAATGGCAATACAATATCTAGTACATTTACAAATGATATATCAACTATTAGGTC
>DNGE01000045.1:436-8403 GCA_003486705.1 Bacillota bacterium | reverse complement strand
CATTAGGTGGGAAAAAAGTTTATGTAACTATTGATTTAGATGTTCTTGATCCATCTGTATTCTCGGGAACAGGAACACCTGAACCAGGTGGAATTACCTATAAGGAATTAGAACGATTGTTTGTTGAATTAAAAAAAGCAGATGTTCAGTTAGTTGGGGCTGACATAGTGGAGTTAAGTCCTCACTATGATCAATCAAATGTTTCAACGATTGTGGCGTGCAAAGTATTACGTGAATTGGCTTTATTATTAGCAACAAAATAATCGTTTCAGTTGTTTGTTGAGGGATTGAGAAATTTTAATGGGAGTTATGTGATAAATCATACAAATATATATAATGCCCCTTTGTGGCAGATAGATTTTAATTGGAAAGAAGGTTAAATATTCATGACAGTACAACGTAAATTATTCACTTCAGAATCAGTAACAGAAGGGCATCCAGATAAATTATGTGATCAAATTTCAGACGCGATTTTAGATGCAGTTTTAGCTCAAGATCCTTTAGCACGTGTTGCGTGTGAGACAGTGGCGAGTAAAGATTTAGTTTTAGTAACAGGTGAAATTACAACGGATGCCAGTGTGGATTATGAAGCTATCGTTCGTCAAACAATCAACGAGGTTGGATATACAGCAAAAGAAATCGGATTAGATGGAAATACTTGTCGCGTTATGGTTGAGTTAAGTACACAATCTGCGGATATTGCACAAGGTGTTGATGAGTCAATCGAGGTTCGTGTTCATGCAGAAGAAGAAAAAACAATTGGAGCGGGAGACCAAGGGTTAATGTTCGGATTCGCGTGTCGTGAAACAGAAGAATTAATGCCATTACCTATCTCATTAGCTCATAAGTTAGCGAAACGACTAAGTGAAGTTCGTAAAAATGGAACGTTAGGTTATTTACGTCCGGATGGTAAAACACAAGTAACCGTTGAATATGATGAAGCGGGACGCGTGATGCGTGTGGATACAATCGTTATTTCAACTCAACATGAAGAAGAAGTTACTCACGAACAAATCGTTAATGATTTAAAACAACACGTGATTGAACCGATTATCGACACAAAATTAATGGATGAAGCCACTCGTATCTTCATCAACCCAACAGGACGTTTTGTAATCGGTGGACCATTAGGGGATGCTGGATTAACAGGACGTAAAATCATTGTTGACACATACGGAGGGTATGCACGCCATGGTGGTGGGGCATTCTCAGGAAAAGATAGTACTAAAGTAGACCGTTCAGCGGCTTACATGGCACGTTACATTGCCAAAAACATTGTTGCAAACAAATTGGCTGAAAAATGTGAAGTTCAATTATCATACGCAATCGGTGTAGCTGAACCAACGTCTATCTTAGTTGAAGACTTTGGAACAAGTCAGTACACACAAGAAGAGTTAGTTGCCATTGTTAAACGTAACTTTAAGTTAGATCCTCAAGGAATCATTGAAATGTTAAACTTACGCACGCCAATTTACCAACAAACAGCAGCGTATGGACACTTTGGACAAGACCATTTACCATGGGAAAAAGTCAAAAAACTAGCTTAATTCAAATACTGAGTGACAAACAATAGCATAGACACGAAAGACCAGCGACATTGCTGGTCTTTTTCTTTACATGATGATGGTATTTTATGATGACAAGTTTAGAGGTACGTTATTACGTTGATTTTTAACTGGGTGAAGTAAAACATAATTAATAGGTAGGTCTCATGATTAGAACTACTCAATCAGTCATAAAGCAGATATATATTTTTGTGAATAGGATGCAAAAAATAGTTAAAAATTATATTAATATATTAGTTTACAAATGACGTTCAATATTATACAAAACATTAGAATGTACTTAATACTTATAAGGAGGGATAATAATAAAATATTTTAATTGGAAAAATGGTGAGATCTTATTGGGGTTAACATTTTTTTGCTATTTTATTAGTAAAACCAATTCCGGTAAGTACAAACGGGAATTAAATAAGATTTGTGTATACGTATAACAAACATTTAATTCTAGTAAAAAACCTGACAATAAAAAGGTCGCATGATGATATGCGACCTTTTTATGATAAATTTTCAATTTCATCGGTACCCCAATGTTGAATCTCTCAATTTATTATGATACATTCCATTAGATTTAAGCATTTAACACAACTTTTTCAAGTGACTCAATACGAATCATGGCGATCTTTTCAATGTTTTTCTTATCAACTGTTGAAAATTTAATCCATTCCTCATCGACAGCGAGCACGGTGCATGGTATTTCGTGATTTGAGACAATGGTTAATCCTTCATCTGAATATAATTTGCACGATTTCCCAACTAACTCTGCTAAAAGTTGTGACATCTCATCTTCTCCCTTTTGAAGTCGTTCTAACTTTTTGACTTCATTTTCTATCTGTTTGAATTTTTTAGGATAACTTGAATAATTAAAAAATATGCTAATAACAAATATAAAAGCAATCACACCAAAAAACTCCAACTCAAGACCCCCTTTTGTTTAAGTTGATAGTTCTATTATATGGTAGTAACTGGTATAATTCAAGTAAGATCATAAGTTTCTAATTAGAATAATAACGCTAAACAAACGTAAACAAATGATATCTTAAAAAGGGAAGGGAATGAAGGAAATGAAGGGTTTAAAACTAGTAACACCCACCATAGAGCACAAAGAAGCTTGGATTGATATTGTGACAGAAATTGAAGCAGCTGGAGAGAAAATGACGCCATTGGCGTTAAAAGGTGATACAGATGATTTCGACACCTTCTTAGAGGGTGCACTTAAAAACGCACAGGGGATTGATTTACCAATGGGTCGCGTTCGGGCTACCGTACTGTTTTTAATAAAAGAGGGGGAACCCAAAATATTAGGTGCAATTGATATCCGCCATGACTTGAACGAGTACTTATTAAAAGTGGGCGGACATATTGGTTATGGGATACGTCCGAGTGAACGAAAAAAAGGTTACGCCACGGTTATGCTTCATCTTGCACTTACTTATTGCAAAGAATTAGGACTTGAAAGAGTATTAATAACGTGTGATAAAACAAATATTGGGTCGGCCAAAACCATGATAAAGAACGGTGCGATGTTAGAAAATGAAATAGAACATAATGGCATAGTCACACAACGCTATTGGATTAATCTGCGAAACGAAGCACTTTCGTAAAAATATAGTTTTTATACAAGAACTTAGTCATAAATACCTGACTTTAAGACTACTCTTATATAAAGGAGAATATTCTATTAACTTAACTACTATACTCATTCCCATCAAAGAACTGCTATATTTATAACTGAACTTAGCTCATTTAATCTCCTATCTTAAGAGTGTAAATTTATGCACTCTCTTTACTTCAAACAAATAAAGTAGAAGTCAAAGTATAATCAGTACATTTTAATATGCTAGGAGTGGTATTCGTGAGCAGTAGTGTGAATGTGAAGGGAAAAATGACATTCTTTTTGGAAGATCAAGAGAACGGAGAGTTTGGGATTGCGTGTATTGTTGAAGATTACGATGAACAAAAGCTTTCAATGGTTTATGATTTAATTGATGGTCAAGCTTTTTTAAATGGTGTAGTAGCGGGAGCATTAAATCAATATGAAGGATTTATTGCCAATATCTTTGTTGATGGGTACGAATCAAACTTAGGGATTTCGACTAATAACCTTCAACAAGGTGAATTCATGGTGAGTCGCAGCGCATGGGAAAAAATCTGTGAAATAAGCGAAGTCCTTGTGGATTGGGGAACAAAAGCATCACCCAAACAAGAAATTCAAGCAATTTATGCGTTGCAACGATACAGATAGAACGCATGTTCGTGTCGTGGTGTGACCGCTACGAACCTATGTTCGTTTGTATGGTTTAGAATAATAAAAGTTGCCACAAGTTTAATGAAAACTTGTGGTTTTATATTTAGTATTAGATCACGATAATCACTAAAAGTTATTTTGGATGGTCAATGCGTATCATGAAACATGTTATTCACTGTCCATTCCAAGTTATTTACTAATTTCAATTATTGTATAAAGGAGCGTGTATATGCCAGAGGTTTTGTTATTAAATATGTGTATGATTATCGATGAAAAACAGAAAAGAGTGCTTGTTCAGGATAAAGTGAAAACTAAAGTAAGTGATTGGGGTGGTATTACGTTTCCAGGAGGACATGTTGAAGCACTGGAGTGTCTCATTGATTCAACCATTCGTGAGGTGTTTGAAGAAACGGGTTTAACGATCAGAGATTTAACCCATTCTGGCATTGTTCATTGGGAGCATACAGACAATCAGAAGCGCTGGCTAATCTTTTTGTATAAAACATCAACCTATAGCGGAACGTTGTTAGATCAAACAGAAGAAGGAAAAGTATATTGGGTACCGGTTGACGAATTGTTAAATCAGCCATTAGCACCGGATATGCTAACGTATTTGAAACTCTTTTTTAATGATGAGCTTAATGAAGCGTATGCAACGTGGAACGGAATGGGGAATTCAGCCTTTATTTTAAGGTAATCTAAATCGTGAGGAAATAGAAAGAGGTGTAAAGTGAAACTAGGTGTGATAACAGACGTGCATAACAACGCCGTGGCACTAGAGGCAGTCCTTAATTATCTGGTAGAAGCGGGTTGTCAGGAAATATTTTGCTGTGGGGATATGATTGGAATTGGCCCAAGTCCTGAAGAAACAGTTCAATTGATAAAAACATACGGTAAAATAACGTGTGTAGTTGGAAATCATGAAACCTACCTTATCAAAAGAATCACGACGACGTTAGATGCACGTTTGAGTGAAGTTGGAAAACGATATCATCTATGAAAGCAACAACAATTAAGCGAAGATTCTAAGCAGTACTTACGTCAACTATCACCAACTCTTTTAGTCAAAAGAGGTCCTTTTAACATTGCAATTCTTCATTATAGTATGAATGAGCAGGGGGACTAAGTAAACTTTATGCCAAATCCCTCGCTTACAGCTTGTTAGCAAATGTTTGCTTCTATAGAGGCCGACATTATTCTTTATGGACATGATCATCAAGGCTCTACTGTTTTTGGAAATGAAAAGATGTATATCAATTGTGGATCATTAGGGTGTCCAAGCCAAGGTAATGGGATAGCTAATGCAGTTATCCTGGTGATTGATGCTTCATATGCGGCATTTGAAACCGTGCAGTCCAATACGATTACCAAAAAGTCTTAGATCAAATCGATGCCTTTCAATATCAAGCTTATGAAGAGATTAAAGTAATCTTTTACGGTACGAATAGAAAAGAATGAGCCCTTATTTAAAGGACTCATTCTTTTTGCTATAGAAGAGTATTTATTAAATGTATCATTTAGTGCCACGAAAGCCTTTATGAGTAATATCTGTAAAATTCATGACTATTGTATATTTGCACAACTCAATTTCTTGAATTTGAATAGCATAGTATGAGAATAACAATTCTCACAAATCACGTATGTGCAATTCATTTGTTTCATAATATGAAATGAAATTTGTAATCTTATACGTATTAATAGTGCTTAATAAGGAGTCTTAATTATGACACAAAAATTAATTTTACCATTTCGTAGTCCTGTTGTTGTAACTGCAGGCTATAAATGTTCGGGTTATACAAATTATATGAAAACGACTTATAATTTATCTGGTATGATTCACTATGGTTTAGATAGTGTTCCAACAAATGGGAACAAAACAATCTATGGTAGTGGTAAAGGAGAAGTTATCGCATTTGGAGAAGGGAAAGCCTGTGGGAAAGTTGTTGTAGTACGTTATGATGATGTATATAATCATGTAACGAAATCAGCACTTAAAGCAGTTGCAGTTAGATATTTCCACTTAGATTCATTTGGTCCAAACTTAAAAGTTGGTATGGCTGTGACAACAGACACTGTGCTTGGTGTAATGGGAGGTACTGGTACTTATGGTGGCGGTTCAAACCACAAACACCTCCATTGTGAAGTTGATACGAACTATGCTAAAGCGGTGAATACACCAACCTTAAAAGGTAGTGATGGTATATTAAAATCAGGAACAGGTACTGATACAACCTTTTGTGCAGCGAATATTTGGCACGCAAAAACTGCAGCACCGTATAATCAAAAATTATCTGGAACAATTGATAACAAATGGGTTAGTTCTAAGGATGTAACTATCCCATCGCTATAGCAATTTCCTAATATTTCCTAGGCGCTCGCGAATTAACGAGCGCTTTTGACATTTCAAACCATGATTCGAGCTTTGAAGATAAATCATGACATGGATAGAAGTCGTGTTTTTAGTTGTGTATTAAATGTGTGTAAAAAATGTCCATTTTGTGTCTTGATGTATTTTAGAAACATGTTACAATAAGCTTAATAACACGTTTGGGAGTTAGGAATTTTATGTTTGTGATTCTTACTATAGGGGACACAATGTATTGTGATAGTAAGGTTTTGCAATAACCAAGAAGATGTTATTAAAAATTTCCGAGGGGGGAGTAAGATATGACAAGAGATCGATGGAATTCAAGAAGTACATTTATCTTAGCTGCAATTGGATCAGCTGTTGGGCTAGGGAATGCCTGGCGATTCCCAGGAATCGCATATCAAAATGGAGGAGGGGCATTTTTAATCCCGTATGTGATTGCACTATTAACAGCAGGAATTCCGCTGTTAGCACTTGAACTTGCAATCGGTAAGAAATTTCAAGCGGGTGCACCGACCGCATTTAGAAGTTTGAATAAAAAGTTTGAGTGGATTGGTTGGTGGGGTGTTGGAACGGCGTTTTGTATTACGGCTTATTACTCAGTCGTATTGGCATGGGTTATAAATTATGTGGGTCTTTCGCTAACATCACCGTGGATTAATAAAAGTTCATCAACTATTTTTCTTGCAGATGTATTAAATATTTCACCAGGCATGTTTGAATTAGGCGGGTTTAGTCCATTTGTATTATTGGCGCTTATTATTGGATGGTTATGTATTTGGTATTGTATTCGTAATGGTGTTGCGTCTGTTGGTAGTGTGGTTAAATATACAGTGATTTTACCTATTATATTATTAGTCGTGCTCATTGTACGCGCCATCACATTGCCAGGAGCTTTTGAAGGGTTGAAGTATTATTTAGTACCGGATTGGTCGGCCTTGTTGGATGTTAATGTTTGGGCGGCGGCTTACGGTCAAATTTTCTTTAGTTTAAGTATTTTATTCGCCATTATGGTTGCTTATGGAAGTTACTTAAATAAAGATGCTGAAGTGACAAAAGATGCCTTAATTATTGGATTTGCTGATGCTGGAATTAGTTTCTTATCTGGTTTTGCTGCTTTTGGTACGCTTGGCTATTTAGCAAATGTGTCGGGAACTTCAATTGCCGATATGAAACATACAGGAATTATGCTTGCATTTGTCACATATCCTGAGGCACTTGCTCAAATGCCGGGGGGGAAAGTCGGCGTTATCTTATTTTCATTAGTATTTTTTATCATGTTGTTTACGCTAGCCATCGATTCAGCCTTTTCTATTGTTGAAGCAGTTATTACGGCATTAGTTGATAAATTCGGATGGGATAAGAAGAAAACAACATTATGGACCTGTGTCGCTGGTTTTTTATCAAGCTTAATCTTTGCAACAAAAGCGGGGCTTTATTGGTTAGATATCGTTGATCATTTTGTCAATGACTTTAACTTAATTGCCATTGGATTATGTGAATGTGTGGCCGTTGGTTGGATTTATGGAGCACCTAAGTTAAGGGCGTATTTAAATAGCAATACTGACTTTAAATACGGTAAATGGTGGGATGTATGTATTCAATATATTTGTCCACTCGTCTTTTTATTTATTAGTGTGACGTATTTAATCAATAATATTTTAAATCCGTACGACGGATATCCGTTAACAAATTTACTTGTTGCAGGTTGGGGAGCTGTGGCCTTAACTTTTGTATTTGGATTAGTGATGAGTACTCTAAAAGGGAAAGATGATTTAGAAGATGTTAA
>DNGE01000045.1:0-147 GCA_003486705.1 Bacillota bacterium | reverse complement strand
ATTAAAGTATGTTTGTGTCGAGGGAACACGCTACCGTTATGTTAAAAATAGATAGACGTAAAAATAGAATATTGAACAGGAGAAAGAAACTTAAGTTGAACAGTCGTGATTATAAGATAGGTAAAAGAATCTAATTTAAAAATATCA
>DNGE01000062.1 GCA_003486705.1 Bacillota bacterium | reverse complement strand
AGAACTCTCTTCACTAGAAACTTAAAAACCGTTGAACCCATGTTGGATTCAACGGTTTTATTTTTAATAAGTAATCAGAATATATTATTAATTTAGATAACTAATAAATGTAAATAAGACTGAGAGATTACTAAATCATTTATATCATAACTTGTATTATACGAGAGATTACATGAACTTAAGATATTAACAAATGTTTAATAATAGACTTATCCCATTTTCTTATGTGATCGTAAAATTAATACTTATTTAGCTTGTGCATTAGTTGCAGCGTTAAGCCCTGCTATACGACCTGATGTGTAAGCAAACCCTAATGTTCCACCTTCAAATACAACATAGTTGCTTCCGTATAACCCACCAGCATCAGCTCCAGTTACCCATAAATTTTCAATTGGTTCACCGTTTGCATTAATAGCTTGAATGTTTTCATCGATTGCAACACCACCTAATGTTGATAAGACACGTGTTTTAATTTTAACTGCAAAGAATGGACCTTCTTCAAGATTATTTAAGTATTTAGAATCTTTAAAGAATTGTGTGTCTTCCCCTTCAGCACACATTTCATTATAATTTGCAACTTCATCTACTAAATAATCCATTCCTAACATTTGTGCTAATTCTTCAATTGAATTCGCTTTAAATGCTACCCCTGCATTTACCGCATCTTCGATAACTGGAGAAAAATCTTTAGGCGTACGATTTTCTTCTGCAGATTGATCTAAATCTTTTAAATGACCACTTTCAACATAAGATACACCTTGTCCATACAAATGCCCCCAACGATCATCAAACACAGTTGCCAAACTTTTTAGCGCAACTTCATCAACAATTGATTGATTAAAGATAATGTAACCTTCACCATCTGGTTGTTCATATAAGGCTGTTGCAATCGCTACTGATTCGTAAGCAACCTCTTCATTTGTAAAACGTTTACCTGTGTTATTCACAAATAATAATGGATGGCGAACAAATTCTGTTAATTCACTTGAATTCTCCATTTTATTTTTTGCTTCAGTTTCATAACTCATTCCAAAGAATTGAGCAACATTCGTTCCTTTTTCAGCAGCACCCGCAGACCATGCCATTTCTAACCCGTCACCCGTTGACGTTCCAATTAAACCGTTGCCTGCTTTTTCACCAAAATACTCTTCCATCATTTCATCATTTCCACCAAATCCACCTGTTGATAAAACAACTGAATCAGCTTTGATATGTAGTATTTTACCGTCTACTGTTTTTGCAACAACCCCTGAAACTTTTCCAGATTCATCGAAAATCAACTCTTCACCTGGTGTTTCATACATAACAGTCCCACCATTTTGAACGATTTCTTCATGAAGTGTGGTAATAGCTACTGTTCCTCCATCAGCATAACCATGGGCTGTTGTAGGCATTCCAACATGTGAAAATTGTGCCCCATGACCAGAATCTAATAAATTCAAATTCACGCCATTTTCAATTAACCAATCAACTGTTTCACTTGATTCTTCAATAATATTACGAACTAGACGTGCATTAGCACTAAATAAGCTCGCTTCCATATATTGATCAAATAACCACTCTTTATCGACTTCTTTCCCTGCTTCAACTTGCAACGAACTATTTGATGCAAATAAAACACCAGCTTTTGTCCCAGCACCTGAGACACCAGGTGCTTTTTCTAATAACACAACATTTGCACCAGCTTCAGTTGCTGCTAAAGCTGCAGCAGATCCTGAAGCTCCACCACCAACAACGACAACATCCGTTGTGATTTCTTCAACTTCAGCAACTGTATTTCCATCATTCTCATCTTTAACTTTTAACGCTTCAGCATCTCCACCCGCTTGTGTAACTGCATCAGCAACTGCATCTAATACTGCATTACTAGCATTCGTTGCACCAGCTACAGCGTCAATCGCTAAGGATTGATTGTTGACAATAGCCCCTGGAATTCGTTCAATAACTGGTCCAATTAAATCTTCTGTTTCACGATGTTCAACAATCGTAACAGATAAAATTTCAGTCTCAGAAAACTCAACTGATACCTTCACCTCACCATTATTACCAGAACCAACACCCGTGTACACCCCTGCTTCAAACTGATTGTTTGCAGAATCAGCTCCTGAACTAGTCGTGTCATTTCCATTACATCCAAACAACGTAATGGCCGATACTACCATTAAACACAATAAATTTCTAAAGTTTTTCATACGCTCTCCTCTAACTTCGTATAAATTTGCTTATTCCACACCTATGCAACAATTTCAACAACCAAAAAGTGCGGAGCACAAATAATACTCTGACCAATCTTACTAATCACACCTACTGTTTCACAAACATGATCATCACAATCAGATACTAATACCCGCACTCCCTCATCATCAATTACAATCTCATTATAGCCGTACTCACTCGCTAACTTATATTCCTGTGAACCACCATTCAAAGAAACTTCATAAACAACATTGCCCATAATAGAAATAATAACCCTTGCCTCATCAGCTTTTGCAACCGACGGTTGTTGAAAAAAACTAACCATAAATACAGCTGAAATACTTAGTACGATTCCAATAATCCACTTATCTAGTTGCTTCATAACCAACGCTTCCTCACTTACTCATATTCAAACATCATACTTATGATTAATACATTACATATGTGTTTTATTTCACGAACATATCTTAAACCACGGTGCCACACCCGAGTCAATAAAAATCTTTTAAATTGATTATTTATTCACTGTTTTCTTTATAATTTTTAAAATTACCCTAGTAAGAAACCTTAGCATCCCTCTACTTTGAAGCAGAAAAATCCCTCAACAAGAGAACTTCTATCTCCTATTGAGGGATTTGTATACTAAACTATATTGCTTGAACCTTCGCGCACAATGTTGTTAAATACATGATTTCACCTTTTATTTGATTAACACTAATAACACGTACACAAATGTCTTCCATTAATTCATAACCTTGTTGCTCTAATTGTTCAAAAATAAAATGAAGCTTATCGTTTGTAAGTGTTGCAAAATCTTTAATCCAAAAATCACAGCGCATCCCTAATCCTTTTGGATAATACTCCATTAACGAATTTACATTAATATTTAACTTTTGAACAAACTCTTCCGTAATATGTACCCCTAACTGAACAGGTAATGGTTCATAGTTCGCTACATTAAGATCTGATTTTCCAATCGTCAGCGAAGGCACTGCAAAAGGAAAAAATTCAATTAACTCTCGAATCAATTTTTCAGTCTCCATGCATTTTAGATTTGATTTCACCTTATAAATACTAGGAAGCTCAACAACTGATACTAGCGGATTTTTTACGTTAATATCTCCCAATTTCTTTTCCGTATCTATTAAACGTTCCCTCAATAACGTCAATCGCTTTATTTCAAGATCAATACCACTAACTTTATTAGCTACAAAATTAAGCTCCGTTACTTGATCATCCTCACAGCAACCATTTATCTTTTGACAAATATCCGATACCGGCACATCTAAATTTCGATATAACTTCGTCATCAATACCTTAATAGCATCATGATTTGAATATTGACGATAATTATTATTCTGATTCTTTTCCGGTATACAAATATTATTTTTCTCATAATATCGTAACGCATCAACCGTTACCCCTGTCACTTTTGTAAATTGATTCGTACTGTATCTCATCTCATTTCCCCCCCACTTTCAACACAGTATTATATACGAACAAAGTTTGCGAATCAATTATAAAATAAAACGGTTACCAAATTTTTTTAAATAATTATAGCATATCAATGTGATTAAATTACTTAAATCCGCTACTAAGCTAAAAACTTTCTGACACAATAGCTGTACAATTATAATATATCCCTCTATACAACCTCATTCCTAACTTCATAAACTAAAAAAGAGTAATCTCAACTTAGTATCAACTACTAAATTCAGATTACTCTTTTATTTACGGGCGTAAATTTTATGGTGGAGCTGGTTACATACTTTGACTTTCACATACAGCATAAGTTAGTCTTTATACGTACTTTATTAATTTTTGATATTCATTATTGAATTTCTCCTATTTATCTTAACTCATATAGGTGGAATAAAAAATTTAAAAGGAGAGATAGACGCGTCCATCTCTCCTAGGTGTAGTCCGCAGACATCCACCGCTATTCAATATATATAGTATACAGTTACTCCAAAAAATATGCAATGTTTTTTATAATTTTATATATTTTTCTAACTCAAACAATTTATTATTTGTGTCTGTATGGATAATTTTTGAATAGATATTATACGGAATTATTGATCTATACTCTTCTTTTATTTCCTTAAAATTAGAAATCATTTTTTGAATCTCCGTTTTAGAAACACCTAACTGTTTTAAGATAAAGCATATTAAAATTATATAGTCTGTAATTGTATCAAAAGTAATATTTTGAATTTGACAGTCATGAGATAATGCGTTTATTAAGGCTCTTTTTACACGCCCAGTCTTAAAACGAGTGTCAAATATTATATCATTATGCGCAACAGCATTTCTTAAATCTGTTAATAGATATATAATAGATTCTGTTAACTTTGCATCCGTATCACAACTTTGATTTAACCCTATTGAAACTGAAATAAGTTCACGAGTATTTTGATCTAAGCAATGAATAAATTTACCAAACTCACCTAAAGTAATAACTTCGAATATAGCCCAAATTGGCACATTTTTATCCTGATGATAGTAGTGTTGAATAGATAGCTTAGTATTATAATTACGCGAGAGCGAACTATAGATTTTATTTTGAAGTTCTAGTCTTTTTTTAAGTTCTTTTTTATAATTATCTGAACCTTTTTGAAAAGAGTTATAATATGTTAAATGTTTTGTGTATACATCATTAAATGAATCTGTTTTGGTACAGTTCAAGATTACTTCTAACGTATAATTTTTTATAGCAGTTTCTATAAACATAATTTTAGGATAAAACATGGCTTTTAAGGCCATATCAAACTCATTTACAGCTAAAATTTCATTGAAATCAGTGTATAAAAGTTGATTATTAGGTACTTTGAAATAACGGTAACCTTTGTATCCATGATAATAACCTATATTACGTAATTTCTGTTTTTGAACACTTCCACTTATTGCAATAGAATGGTTGTCACGTAAATGACGCATCAATCCATCAATACTTTTTACACTATTACCCATTAAATACCGTCCTTTATTAAATGATACTTCAATTATATCATTTGTGTGTGTTGTAAAACAATAAAGGACAAAAAATCTCAAACACTGTATGCATAGTCATCACTGTACACGGCTTCCAATCTAATACTTCCTCGTTTCTCAATCACTGACATATGACATTTGCATCAAAATCCTTTCTATATATGGCTTGTTTATTTTTACTTTAGATATACAAAAATTGAACTATAAGCATCCCTTACTGGAATTAATTTAACATAGTAAACAATATCCACACCTTGTACTTGGAACGTGGTTTCATCCGAATATGAATCACCGTTAAACAAGTTAATTACACTTGAGAAGTGCTCTAGTTGCTTAACCATTACATCATTAATTTCCGTTTGTAATTGTTGGATACTTATTTCATGTTCATCACATAAAAATCTAAACGTTGTTGTTGGGAGCCATTGATTACTTAAACTTCCATCAGTCCAATCAATACGCATGACCCCTAGCTTGTTTTCATTCTTTACATTTATTGCTCCACATTCTTTAATTGGTACCAATTGCAACATCTAATAACTCTCCTTCCTTGAACGTAAAAAGAGCTAAGTGACTTATACGATTACTTAGCTCTTATAAATATCCTTTTTCTTTTAATGACGTAAAAGAACCATTCCCCAATAATTGAGGATTTGTGCTACGCACGTTGGGGACCCATCTCCTATTATGAGATGGTCTAATAATTTAATTCCTAGTAACTCACCTGCTTCATCTAGTCT
>DNGE01000077.1 GCA_003486705.1 Bacillota bacterium | reverse complement strand
AATCGCATCATAATAAACAAAAAACCTCGTAGAAGCTACACACAAATACTGGTGTATTTCCTACGAGGTTTATAATGCAAAATGAAGATAAAATCCATGATTTTATCTTCATTTTTTTGTAAATACCCAAACTTGAGAAAGAACCGTAAAAGGGTTCTAAGCTCTTTTTAGTTGGTTAGATTGTATCTTGTAGTGCATCGTAGCCTACTTCGCCCGTTCGCACTTTAACTACATTTTCTACATCGTAAATAAAGATTTTTCCATCGCCAACTTTTCCTGTGTATAAAACTTTTTTTGCTGTTTCAACGACTAATTCAACAGGCACTTTGCAGACAATGATTTCAAGTTTTACTTTTGGAAGTAAGGTAATGTCAACAGGAACGCCACGATAATAGTCTGTTTCTCCTTTTTGCATGCCGCATCCGAGTACTTCGGTAACGGTCATACCGGTGATTCCAATCTCGCTTAGTGCTGATTTTAAAGCATCGAATTGACTTAATCGCGTAATAATGACAATTTTAGTTAGTTTAACATCTGTTGCAATAGGTGAAGCATTTTGTTTGAAAACAACAGGACTACTTGCTGTCGTTGAAACAGATTCAGATGCTTCTCCATCGATTGCTGTTGGTGTAATTAAGAAATCGGCATAACTACTAGCAAGTCCGTGCTCTTCAATATCAAGTCCTGCTAATTCTTCTGCAGGAGAAACACGAAGTCCAATTGTTTTTTTAATGATATAAAAAACAAGTGTCATAGTAATTCCTACCCAGGCGATAACAGCTAATACACCAAGCGCTTGAACGCCTAAAAATGTCCATCCACCGCCATACAATAAACCACCTTCAACTGCAAAAACACCAGTTAAGATAGTACCTAATGATCCACAAATACCATGTACACCAATGGCTCCGACAGGGTCATCAATTTTCAAAACTTTATCAATAAATTCAATTCCAAATACGACAGCAAACCCAGCAATTAATCCAATGGCAGCTGCTCCAAATGGAGAAACTAAATCACAGCCAGCTGTGATTGCAACAAGTCCGGCTAAAGCTCCGTTGAGTGTCATCGATACATCGGGTTTTTTATAACGAACCCAAGTAATAATCATTGTTGTCGTTGCGGCAACGGCTGCTGCTAAATTTGTTGTTACAAAAATTGAAGACATGGCGATTAGTGTGTTATCTCCTGTTGCACTAATGGTTGATCCCCCGTTAAATCCAAACCAGCAAAACCAAAGAATAAATACACCTAAGGCACCGAGTGTTAAACTGTGACCTGGAATGGCTTTGGAATGGCCGTCTTTTGTGTATTTTCCAATGCGAGGTCCGATCATTTTAGCTCCAACTAGAGCAGCAATCCCTCCGACCATATGAACAGCGGTAGAACCAGCGAAGTCGTGGAATCCAAGTTGTGATAACCAACCACCACCCCAAATCCAGTGACCCGAAATAGGATAAATAAAGGCACTAATGATTAAACTGTAGAGGCAGTACGAAATAAACTTTGTACGCTCTGCCATTGCCCCTGAAACTATAGTTGCGGCCGTTGCACAGAAGACCGTTTGGAAAATTAAAAACGCCATTGTTGGAATACTTGATGAATAATCGCCTTGAACAAAAAAATCAGGAATTCCAATAAAGCCGTTTCCGCCATTGAACATGAGACCAAAGCCAATGAACCAAAAGACAATAGTTCCAATACAAAAATCCATTAAATTTTTCATAACAATGTTTCCAGCATTTTTGGCTCGTGTAAAACCAGTTTCAACCATTGCAAATCCAGCTTGCATAAAAAATACTAAAACAGTTCCAAGTAAAACCCAAATAGTGTCTAATGATGAATACATATCATCGCCTCCTTAAAATAAAAATTGGCATGTACCTTGTTTAAAAACAAAATACACGCCGTTGTGTGATAAAATCATCATTTAAATTTTGTAAAACAGCTTCGTTGCTGCTTATAGTTCATTGTATGCAACAACTTTTAAAGGTTTTACAAAAAATTAAAGTTTTTAAAAATATTATAGTATTTTATAACTATTGTAAGCATATAATAATACAATTGTTATTTTTAGCTAAACCTAACCGGTTAAGGGTTCATAATTGTATAGATTTAAAGAGATAGGTTATACATAATTAATACTTTATTCTATAGGGGTTTCAGTGTATGATAAACTTAAGAACAAAACAGGAGTGGTGGTTCGTTTGATGAATAATATTATGAATAAAGTACAAAAGTTTATGCAAGGTCGTTATGGCGTAGATCAACTTTCAATGGGGTTGTTAATTTTAATGATTGTCATAACTTTAATTGGGCAACTTTTTAATCAAATATGGTTAATTTATTTTTCTTGGGTACCATTAATCTTATGTTACATGAGAATTTTATCTAAAAATACATATAAAAGATATCAAGAAAATTTAATTTTTATTCGTTTATGGAATCCTATTCAATATAAAATTGATAATAAGATTAAACATATTAAAAGCTTAAAAAAATTCCGTTATTATAAATGTAAAGAATGTGGACAATCACTTCGTGTCCCTAGAGGACGAGGAAAATTAGAAATTAAATGTCCTAAATGTAAGTATACTTTTATTAAAAAAACATAAGGTGCTAAAGTGAGGGAGCCTATAAAATGACAGCACAAATAGGGGATACAATTATTTTCAAGCGAAGAAAATATGCA
>DNGE01000041.1:5348-5652 GCA_003486705.1 Bacillota bacterium | reverse complement strand
TTAAAACCATATTTTACCACAGTTTATTAAGTATTTGTGCTAACGTGTCCTAAAAAACTAGTGAGTTATGCGTGACGGTGTAAAGTTAACCCGTAATGCATTTGAATATTTCCCGCTTCAATTCATAAACTCTCAACTTTCTGATGATAACTCTTATCGCATTCTTTTATCACCTGTTTCAAAGTATCATTATTTGAAGCGCTTAATCCGATGATGTTTGATCGTTATATATTGCCGATTTTCTTTTATTAAATCCGAATCCATTAATCATAACGTTAGCATTTGTCGAATAAACTGTATCAAA
>DNGE01000041.1:4711-5154 GCA_003486705.1 Bacillota bacterium | reverse complement strand
CATTTGTCGAATAAACTGTATCAAAGGAGGAGTATGATGAAAAAGCGACGTCGATTTCGCAATCTTATTTTTTGTTCTGTTATCTTAATATTGGGTATGAGCATATTTAAAGCCGCAGATGATTATCGATCTATTTTAATTCAACGATGGAATATTACATTGTCTTCACAGTCTGTCGAATTATACGAAAAATCTAATCCAGCAACGACTGAGGCCCAAGGGTTGCAATATCATATTTTTGAATATCAATCCAAAGATTCCTTAAAATCATCTTTTAGTTGGACCTATCAAAAAAATACATCCTTAGAAAAAAGCATTACAACCGTCCTTAAATCATTAAACATTCCCACACGCTACTACCCAAACTTCGAACATACTTATGGATATATCATAAAATCTAAATCAAATCATTCAAAAATTTATATGATTTATTCTAAAGACTC
>DNGE01000041.1:1497-4531 GCA_003486705.1 Bacillota bacterium | reverse complement strand
TCTTCTAAAGACTCGAACCTTATTTATTTAATTGAGAACAGTTTATAAAGAATTCATACTCTAATGACCACTCTTTTTAAAACCTTATAAGGAGGCTTTTAAATGAAAAAATTTGCAATTTGTCTTCTACTTGCAATTTGCTGCGTATTTATTATCTATTTAGTCATGTTTGTATTAGAATCCACACAATATAGCCAACTATTTTCCTCGCTCACCTTATTGCATGATATACACCCGCTTCTCTTTCTCCATTTAGGCTAACTTTTATATAGTTTAATTGAATAGTTATATGGACATAAGAAAAGACACGGCTATGTGTCTTTTCTTATGTCCATATAGTAAGTTTAACTTACTTTGTTTTTCCCATATTTAAGAACAACCCCTAAAACAAAAATCAAATGGATCGCCCCCATTATGATAAAGGCAAAATTTAACGAGACATATTGTCCGATAAACCCACAAATCGGAAATAAGATAATCATCATCAGTGAAAAAAACATACTACTAATAGAGATAATCGTTGCGCGTTGTTCCGATGGGACGTGAGCATTGATCCTATTACTACTAATGGGCCATAGTGCCGCTGTAAAGAAACTAACCAGCCAAAACGGAACAATACTTCCCACGCCTTTAACTAATCCGAAGACGATAATCGCAATACCTATCAAAATAGGAACCACAAACCATGCTAATCCCTTAAGCCACGTTTCAATTTTTGTTACTAGCAAAGCTCCTATTGCTGAAATTAACCCATTGAATAAAAAGATTACAGCAATATTTGTTTTCGTAAATCCAATCTCAGAAAAATATTGTTGACCGTAAAAATAGATGACGGTTGAAAACGTACAAATGGTAGGAAAGAAAATGAGCAATCCCGTCAAGCTCAGATTCTGTTTTAAAATTTCATAACAAGTCTTAAAATGCGTTAAAAAGCTGATTTGACTTTTTTCATCCACTAAACTTGTTTCACTAAATTGCAATGAAATGCCAAGCGATGTGATGGCAACAAGGATGGCTAGTATATAACTTAAACTAAAACTCGTATCTGCAAGCATCCCCCCGATAAAAACGGCAAGTCCTGAAGCCATTTCAATAATTAAATTAAGTCGCCCCTGCAATGATAAATAGCCTTCAACTTGACCTAACTCTTTCATAGAATCATAAATCAAGGCTTCTTCTGAACCTGAATTTAAATTATAACCGAGAGCTTGTATAATAAATGCTAAGGCAAAAAACCAAAACTGATCGGCAAATAACATAATAATACATGAGAGTAGCAAGCACACTCGCCCCATCACAATCGTTTTTTTACGTCCTAATAAATCAGCTAGCGCACCCGTTGGGATTTCACAAATTAAACTAGTTAGATGAAAGATGCTCTCCAATAATCCAATTTCAATTAACGATAACCCTTTAAATCCTAAATATAGCACCCATATTCCTGCCGTAATATCAAACGATGTTAAAAATTTGTAAACATATTCGACTTTAATATTTCGTTTTAAATGATTCATTCCATTCACTCCCATTCTCAAATCGCTTTATCCTGATTTAAAAATGAGTGGTGTGATTATTGAACCACACGAACATGCCTTCTCATATTCGTGTCCTCCTTTCAAATGTCTATCACCATTATTCCATAACTTGGTAATCGTTGATAGACCTATCGAGTAAATACCCAAATATCTTCTTTCGATAAATTTTCATTATAAAGATATCCATCTTCATTAAAGAACTTGATTTCCTCAACAACATCAATCTGATTTTCCAAAATATAACGTACTAATTGCCCCCTTGCTTTTTTTGCATACATTCCAACTACTTTATATGTGTCACCTTTTGCTTCTTTAAACTCAATGGTTACCACTCTAAATTGATGATGGATGGTTTTTAAATCAAGTGCCTTACTATACTCAGTTGATGCTATATTTAATAATACCTGATCACCACTCGTTTCATGAAGTGCCTTTAAGATGTACTGAGTTAAATCTGGTTTCCAAAATTGCACTAAATCCTTTGTTTGACCTACTGGTAGTTTCGTTGCCATTTCTAAACGATAAGGTCTAATTTCCATCATCGGTTCAATGATTCCATATAATCCGCATAACATGATGAAATGACGCGTAGAAAATGAAACGGCAGCATCGCTTAATGTAGGTGAGTCTAAACCTTTATATGCTTCTCCATCAAACGCATAAAGGCCTGTCATCGTCTCTAATTTATTAAAGTTCTGATATCGTTCAAAATTTTGTTCACCTAGTCCTGTAGACATTTTCATTAATTGACATAATTCTTCGCTTGAATATTGTTTTAAATGATCTAATAAGACAGTTGTTTTCTCATTAAACCGGGTTGGGGTATGTACTATTTTTTTCTTTATCTTCTCGTTTCTAAAGGTTTTTGCTGGTGACATCATCATAATCATGTGGCTCACTCCTTAAATGTTTTTATGTTATATTAAAATTATAGTGCATTTTATTTTACAAATCCAATATAATAAGTAATAATAATTACTATAATCAATTAATGAGAAGGATGGGATTTATATGGAACATAAATTATTAGAAGTTGGAATGGAAGCACCTGATTTTACTTTAATGGGGTCTGATCGTGAGGTTCACGCACTAAATCAATATCGTGGAAAACGCGTGGTCTTATATTTTTATCCAAAAGACAATACGCCTGGATGTACAACACAAGCTCAACAATTTAGAGATGAGTTTTCAAAATTTAATGATGCTAATACGGTTATCTTAGGGGTGAGTCGTGATAGCATGGTTGTTCATGAAAAATTTGTAGATAAACATAATTTACCTTTTATTTTATTAGCCGATACGGAAGAAATTGTTTGTGAAACATACGGTGTTTTAAAAGAAAAAAACATGTATGGAAAAAAATCAATCGGTATTGAGCGCTCAACATTTGTGATTAATGAAGAAGGAATTCTTACAAATATTTATCGAAAAGTAAAAGTGGCAGATCAAATGTGCGAATTAAGTACCGTACTAGGTTTAGAATAAGAAAAAGCAGTTGG
>DNGE01000041.1:0-1315 GCA_003486705.1 Bacillota bacterium | reverse complement strand
AAGCAGTTGGCTAGCCAACTGCTTTTTCTTATTCTAAACAATATGTTTGATCTAGGCTAATAACCTTTTATCTTTAGATTTGACTAGTAACTACCTCATCTTATCTATCTAAATATTCATCACCTTTAAAGGCTTAATCCTATACATTCTTGAACTTATCTCAGTCTGATTCATTTTATCTCTACACGCTTACTTTTACGTTTATTAAACTGCTATTAAAATAGTACAATCATTAACTAACATACTGTAGCATGTGAGATTAACTGACGATTACATATCATTAGAATAGATTAATATAAAGAAGGGCAGCCGCTAAAGCTCCAACAATTGGCGCTACGACTGGTACAATGGCATATGACCAGTCCACTTTCCCTTTTCCTGGTACAGGTAACAACTGTAAGGCTACCCTTGGTCCTAAATCCCTTGCTGGATTGATAGCATAACCGGTTGGTCCACCAATACTTAAACCAATCGCCCAAACTAACATCCCAATTGCAATGGCTTTAATTCCACCAGCTAATGCAGTATCACCTAATGCTAAAATAATAAACATTAATAAAAATGTTCCGACTAACTCAGTTATAAAACTGATTCCTAAGCCTTCAATTTGTGGAGCAGTACAAAAGACTGCTGATTTGGCCACTGCATCACTTGTTGCCTTGAAATGATTGTAGTAAATAATAAATACAATGACAGATCCTAAAAATGCTCCAATAAATTGTGCAATTAAATAACTTGGGACAGACTCCCATGAAAATTTCCCTATAGCTGCAAGCGCTAATGTAACAGCTGGATTTAAATGCGCTTGACTTATCTTTCCAAAAATTAAGACTGGTAAAGTGATACCAAACGCCCATCCGGCTGTAATGGCTATGATTCCACCATTGTTACCCGTTGTTTTTTTCAACTTTACGTTTGCAATAACACCTTCACCAAACAAAACTAGAAATAAAGTCCCAATAAGTTCTGCGATAAAATTTTGCATATAATTGACTCCTTTTTAACTTAGTGCTCTATTCTATCATTTCCATAAAATTAAAAGTTATACTCTTATTTACAGAACATTCCTGTGCCACGCTAAGCTAATAGGGTTTGATATGTTTCAGATTATTTCACAACTAAACTTTATAAAATAAAGAAAAAATTAGCTCAATGTCATGTTATGTAACAATGACCTTAAAATCTGTTTAAAAGGCAGCTAGAACCTCACCAAAATACTTAATTCAAGATTTAAAGTCAACAGAAAAAGGCATTTACGAATAACTTCGGCTCTTTCTCAACTTTGGGTAGAGGGACTGGGGTTTCCGACTTTAGT
>DNGE01000004.1:2213-6695 GCA_003486705.1 Bacillota bacterium | reverse complement strand
TTAGGAGCACTTGATTTAAAATTAAGACAAGATATGCAGTATGAATTAAAAGAAATTCAACGAGAATTAGGAATTACTTTTATCTTCGTCACACATGATCAAGAAGAAGCTTTAACGATGTCTGATACAATTGTTGTATTAAATGATGGATTAATTCAACAAATTGGTTCACCAGTTGATATTTATAACGAACCGCGTAACCGCTTTGTTGCTAACTTCATCGGAGAAAGTAATATTTTACGTGGTGAAATGTTAGAAGACTATAAAGTTAAATTCGAAAATCATATTTTTGATTGTGTGGATCGTGGTTATTCAGACGGTGAAATTGTGGATGTTATCATCCGTCCTGAAGATTTAAAAATTGTATCAGTTGAAAATGGTGCGTTCACTGGTGTTGTAGATACTGTTATCTTTAAAGGTGTTCACTATGAAATTATTGTCATGGTTGATGGACGTGAATATATTGTTCACAGTACAGAAAGTGCAGAGGTCGGTGCAACAGTGGGCTTAACAGTAGCTCCTGCAGATATACATGTTATGGAAGTAGGTGTATAATGCATGCATGAATCAACTAAGAAATTAAGTTATCCATATATCATATGGATGGCTATCATGATTATTTTTCCTATGGTACTAATCTTCTTATACAGTGTAACAATGGCTGAAGATGGAAATCCATTTTCATTCCGTTTTACTTTAGAAAACTATACAAGATTCTTCGATGATATTTATATTAATACATTATTAAAATCATTATGGTTAGCTTTTATCTCGACTCTTTTTTGTCTAGGGTTAGGGTATCCACTGGCTTGGATTATTTCACAATTAAAACCGAGTAAACAATCCTCAGTTTTATTATTATTTGTTATGCCGATGTGGATTAATATGTTATTACGTACATATGCGTGGTTAGCTATTTTAGGTAAGAACGGGATCTTGAATTCATTTTTAGGGTGGTTTGGTGTTGCGCCAATTGACTTCCTATATACAGATTTTGCAGTTATGTTAGGGATGGTTTATAACTTTTTACCATTCATGGTATTACCTATATATACAGCAATCATCAAAGTCGATACGAGTTTAATTGATGCAGCTAGAGATTTAGGTGCAACAAATATTCAAATATTTAAAAAGGTTATTTTCCCATTAACATTACCTGGTATTGTAACAGGTATTATCATGGTATTCTTACCAGCTGTAAGTTCGTTTGTTATTCCACAATTATTAGGTGGCGGACAATATATTATGATTGGGAATCTAATTGAAAAACAATTTATTAATATCGGAAACTGGAATTTCGGTTCGTCGTTATCTATTCTATTAATGATTTTAATCTTAATTTCTATTTGGGTGATGAAGAAATTTGATTCTGATGGAGAAATGGGAGGAGGATCATTACCATGGTAAGTAAATGGTTTTCAAGAATTTATTTATGGCTAATGTTTATCTTCTTGTATGCACCTATTGTTGTATTAGTTGTCTTTTCGTTTAATGATTCTAAGTCAAGTGGGAAATGGTCTGGATTCTCACTGCGCTGGTACCAAGAGTTGTTTCAAGATACAAAAATGCAAACGGCCTTTGTATATACATTCGCCATTGCTATTCTTTCAACTTTAATTGCTACATTTGTTGGAACATTAGCCTCAATCGGGATTTATAAATTAACAAAGCGTACACAAGGATTTGTTTTAAATGTCAATTATTTACCTGTAATTAGTCCAGACATTGTAACAGCCGTTGCGTTAATGATGTTATTCTTGTCATTTAAAATCCCTCTAGGGTTTATCACGATGTTATTATCACATGTTATGTTTAGTATTCCATATGTCATTTTATCGGTGTTACCACGATTATATGCGATGAATCAAAACTTAGCAGAAGCAGCAATGGATTTAGGAGCGACGCCAATGCAAGCCATTCGAAAAGTTGTCATTCCTGAAATCATGCCTGGGATTATTGCGGGGGCATTAATTGCCTTTACAATGTCAATTGATGACTTCGTTATTAGTTATTTTACAACTGGAAATGGAGTAACCAATTTGTCAATCGAGATATATTCAATGGCAAAACGTGGGATTCGACCGACAGTTAATGCGTTAGCAACAATCATGGTAACAGTTGTCTTAACAGGGGTTATTGTGGTTAATCGCATTTCAAATAAAGGAAATAAAAAGGAGGCATAATTGCCATGAAAAGATTAATTTTTTCAATGATGGGGTTTGCAATGTTGTTTATCGTATCAGCATGTGGGGCTGCTCCAGCTAACGGAACACTTTATGTTTACAATGTTGGTGAATACATCGACAAGTCTGTACTTAAGGATTTTGAAAAAGAATTTGACGTAAAGGTCGTTTATGATGTTTATGACTCAAATGAGACAATGTATCAAAAAATTAAAGCTGGAGGTACAAGTTATGATGTAACGTTCCCTTCAGACTACATGATTGAAAAAATGATTAGTGAAGATTTATTAATTCCTTTAGATTATAGTAAAATTCCTAATTTTGATTTAGTTGATGACGAGTATAAAAATTTAGCTTTTGATCCAGAAAATGAATATTATGTTCCTTATTTCTGGGGAACAGTTGGGATTGTTTATGATAAAACAGTTGTAACTGAACCAGTAGATTCTTGGTCAATCTTATGGGATGAAAAATATGATAACCAAATTTATATGTATGATAGTCAACGTGATTCACTGATGGTTGCATTAAAATTATTAGGGTACTCAATGAACACTCAAGATTTAGATGAGTTAGAAGAAGCGAAACAATTATTAATTGAACAAAGCTCATTAGTGTATGCTTACGTAACTGATCAAGTTATTGACGGGATGATTAGTGGAAATGCTGCTTTAGCGGTTGTATATTCTGGTGATGCAAACTATATTATGAGTGAAAATGAAGACATGGCTTATGCTATCCCTAAAGAAGGATCTAACTTCTGGGTAGATGGAATGGTTATTCCAAAAACTGCTCAAAATATTGACATGGCTCATGAATTTATTAACTATATGATGCGTCCAGAAGTTGCTATGAAAAATACTGAGTATGTTATGTATTCAACACCAAACACTGAAGTATTTAATGAAATTAAAGAGGAAGAATGGACACAAAATGATGCTTATAGTCCATCAACAGAATTATTAGACTCATTAAATATGGAATCATTCCGTGACCCAGGTAAATTCTTATCTGAGTACGACCGTGTGTGGACGGAAGTGTTAGCACAACAAAAATAAAAAAGAATAATTTTCATTATTCCCTTGAATTAGGAAAATCCTTATGATAAAATGGCTAAGGAATTTATACTTTTGATAACCGTTTGAGGGAGTAGTTTGCGTACATTGTGCGTGGTAAGTCAACATAATGACGTTAAGTCTGGCTTTACCTTAATGAATGAGACTCATACGTAGTGCTTTTTGTGCTACGTAGAGTCTCATTTTTTATTATTAAGTATAAATATGTAACTATATTTGAGAAACAGGAGGAAGTGTCTTATGATTTTTGGTATTTATGGTATTTTAGCGCTTGCGGTTATTTTCTTATCAATTAAAGCTGCTTACTATGTTGATTTAATTGATAAGAAAACATCTTTATCAGGTGCGTTTATTGGAGGCGTTTTATTAGCAGCTGTTACATCATTGCCTGAACTAATTACGAGTATTTCAGGGACGGTTATTTTAGATAATCCCGGATTAACACTTGGCAATATTATGGGAAGTAATATATTTAATATTACCATTTTAGGTGTTTTAATTTTAGTGGGCGTTAAAAGGTTTAACAAAGCACAAATCTCTACTAGTCACTTCAACACATCTTTAGCAATCATTGCGTGCTACACATTTGTTGCAATAACGTTGTTTGCTGGTGTGCAAAACGAAATTTTAACTGTCAATATCTCTTCTATTTTAATTGTTTTAGCTTATATTTTTGGAATTAAGTCATTAGCCTCAGATAGTGGGACAGACGAAGAATTAGAAGTTGAAGATGATGATGTTGATGTTGACTTGACAGTTAAACAAATATTAATTCGTTTTGTCATGACAAGTATTGGATTAGTCTTTGCTTCATACTTCGTAACATATGTAACAGATATTATTACAGTTGAATATAATTTAGGGGCGAGTTTAGCAGGGGCATTATTCTTAGGAATAGCAACGTCACTTCCAGAGGTAACTTCTTGTATCGCATTAGCTAAGTTAGGAAACTACAATATGGCTGTTGGGAATATTGTAGGAAGTAATTTATTTAATTTCTTTATTATCTTTGTTGCAGATGTACTGTATACAAAAGGATCAGTATACATTATCGGAGATACACAGACGAATAATTTATTATTCTTTGGTTTGATTTCTTCAATGATATTAGCCTTTATCTTGAAAATTAAACAAAATAAAAATGCAACGTATCTTTTCTTAGTGAGTGGTGTTGCGGTAATTGCTTGTTATTTATCGTTTTTAGTATTATCGGTATAATTTTA
>DNGE01000004.1:0-2053 GCA_003486705.1 Bacillota bacterium | reverse complement strand
TTTATTTATCGTTTTTAGTATTATCGGTATAATTTTAAGGTTTGAAAAAAGATCTCTTTTTTGGAAAGAGATCTTTTTTTTGACTAAAAATTGTTTGGTTAAATAGAAAAATATAATATCTTTAAAAAAAAGATGAATAGAGTTAGATAAAGATATAGTCAAGTAGAAGGCTTATTAATATAATATAATGTACTGTAATAGAAGTGTGAGTAAAATAGGTTAAAGAATATGGTTTTAGTTTTTCAGAAAGGAGGATATATATGAATGAGGTTTCGGTAGTTGAACGGAAATACTATTATAATTCGCCATCAAAATACAAGAAAAGTAAACACCATTTAGTGTTGCCACCTAAAATTATGTTAAAAGAAAATGATATTGTTATGTTGTATGATCAATATAACAAATTGATTGAATATCCCTTGTTAGAAAACAAGGATAATATTTCGATTATTTTTAAAGTAAAAGGCGTACAGCATGATTCAATCGTTTTTTATGTGATGGAAATCATTTATCCTGTACCGTTATTTTCATCACAATCCAATGTTATCGATAATCTAATGTTGGCTTTAATAAATCGCATGGCTGTTATAAAAAATACGGGTAAACTCTTAAAACTAAATTGTGAATTAATACGGCGTTCTACAAAAATAGATATTGTTGAAATCTCAGAAATAAACACATTACTTGTTACAAGAGAAAATCTAGTATGTCCTCCGATGAAAGCTATAGAAAGTAGAATTACGTGTACTAACCCTAATGAGGGGGTTTTAAGTTATAATTTATTAACGTGTCCTTTATATGGTAAATTAGCATTGGATACCTTATCAGGTCAATGGACATATGAAAATGAAACAGGTATTATGTTGTCCGATGCATTTACTGTGATCATTTGGGATTCATTAGGCGGTTGGGTAAGTCAGAAAGTAATTATCAAGATATATGAGGATTCAACACCGTTTTTTAATGTATATCAAGCCTATAATGATGGCGTATCTACATTAATATTTGGAGAATCTTACGAGACAGGTGAAGTGCAAGAATTGGGAGGATTCATTAAGAATAACGGGAATGAAGTTGTCCATCTTGTGATTCAATATAGCCCGGATAATATAAATTATGTCGATGAAAAAATAACCTATAGCATTAATCCAGGTGAAATGTTGTTTTATACACCCATGTGCTTTACACCATTTACTAGAATTAAAATTGAATCAACCGGAGTGGAAAGTGTAAATGTCGAAACATGGCAATATGCTCATATGGAATTTTAGAAATAGGTATTCTAGTAAGTTGGCAATAAATTTCAAGGTAGGTTTTATACAACATCCCTTGGTAGATGATAATAAAAGTTAAGGGGGTTATATAATAGACCTGCGATGTTTTTTTTAATTGGATTGAGTTATCGTGTGTCCAACTAGAAAAGACACTAGAGTTAATGAGCTGTATTAGAAATACACGTATGACCATTATGTGAATAAGGATATTGTAAATTGAGTAAATTTTTCTTCAGGACCTATGTTTAGTGTGTGAATTGTTAAAACAAATACGAAGGTGTAGTGAGAAATATTGAGATGAGCTTGCTCAATTTTTGGATTAAAATATTATTATATAGGATTATGCATGCATAAAAGCACACCACAAAATGTTTATTTGGAATATTGTATATTGTGTAAACAAAGTTACACAATTTAAATTGAGGTGAAATTTATGCCTAATAGAATTATGTTTAATGATACTGCACAGAACATGCAAGTACAGGTCTATGGGTCAAATGGAACGAATGCTCAAGCAATTGCAACGGATGATCAAGGAACGTTATTGGTAAGTGCGGGATCAACAGCCCTCGCAATAACGGGAACTGTGGCATTAGACGCAACAGCAGAAGTGACAGTGAAAACAGGAACAACAGCCCTTGCAGTAACAGGGGCAGTAAATATAGATCCAAATGCAATAGTGACAGTGAAAACAGGAACAACTGCTCTTTCAGTAACGGGAACAGTAACACTTGATCCAAATGCATTAGTAACAGTAAAAACAGGAACGACAGCATTAT
>DNGE01000170.1:1139-8930 GCA_003486705.1 Bacillota bacterium | reverse complement strand
AAACACCTGAAGAAGTCTTTGAAAAATACCTAGACAACGTTTATAAAATAGCTGCATAACTCCTGATACTATTATTTTACTAACTATTTACAGGTTTTACATTTAATGTTACAATTCACGTTGTATTTTTGAGTCGAAATAGGATGATTAGGTTTTTATTTTATTTCGTTAACAAATAGAAATGAGAAATGTTTTGCTTTTGAGTAGAACAATTTATGTGTAAGGATGTGAGTGAAATATGAAACGTCTGATAACGATTGTGAGTGTCATCGGATTGTTAATGTCTCCGTTTTCTAGCTTTGCAGCTGTGTATGCACAAGCGGTCAGTCAGGGACAAACAGATCTTGTCGTTGAAGGTGTGGAAACGGACACTTCAGATGAGAAAACAAATATCGACGAACAAATTGAAGATGAGGTAGAGTCATCGATTCCTTCAAATGAGGAAGAGGTTGATGATTCTGAGTCATTACAAGATGATATGACTGACTCTGAATTTAGTGAGGATGAAGAAGTTTTAGAAGAGCCTTTAGACGATGTGGAACAAGATGTTGTTGACGAAGATACAAATATTGAAGACGATAACATTGTTGAACAAGATACAAATGAAGATATCATTGTTGAAGATGAGGAAGTGTTAGAAGAGGATACGTCGGACTTAGATTCAGATGAGTCTACGTTAGAAGATGAGGAAGCTGATGCGCCGACTATTGTTGTTTCATCACCGAATAAAGGAAAGATTGAGTTTGATCTTTATTTTGCGCAACCGGTTGTGAGTTTGCGTGGGATGGAACTTCGCTTGCAACAAAATGGGACGGAAGTTTTAGCGTTTTCGTTAGAGGAAGCATCTAAAACATCAAATGTTTCAGTGGAGTTGTTAAATTCTAAACGTGAACCGCTTGTTGATGGGAGTATTTATTTTGCTCATATTACACTTCATGAATTAGAGTTAGGTGAATATGACGCTCGTATTGAAGCGCAAGGCTATCAAGTGGCAAGTGTTAATGATATTAATTTAAATGATTATTCGAAGCGTGTTAAGTTTTCAACGTCAACTGCTAGTGTGAAGACGGTTGCGAAGATGAATGAGGAGTATCCTACGTTGTTTGTTGCGGGGGATGTTAATCAAGATGGTGCGGTTAATGAGCTAGATTATGATTTAGTTTTTGAAAATTTAAATTCTAATGATCTAGCCTTTGATTTAAATCGTGATGGGAATGTTGATGTTGCAGACTTAGCGATTGTTTTAAGTAATGAAGGTGTAAGTGCAAACGGATTTAATGTTGAAAATACAGATCCTATTATTAATGTGGAGTCGGTGGATATTCAAGCTAATGCAAGTTTAGGTGAAGGTCAATCGTTAGGACATTTAATAACGGGTGAGAAGACAGCAGTAAAACTTGAGGCAGATTCTACGATTGGTGAAGAAACGCCCTTAACAATCGCACTTGATTTTGGTCGTTTGAATAAGTTGAATAATGGTTCTGATACGATTACGATGGAGTCGGTTGTTATTAAGTTGCCGGAAGTTGTAAGTGAGGATGCAGGCGTTCCTGAACGTGGTTTTTTAACTTATTATGATGAGCAAGGTGTTGCGCATAAGGTTGAGTTTAGTGGGGTAACGCGTTCAAGTTCGAATGAGATTGTCATTGATTTAGGTAGCCAAGTGGCTGTTAAAAAGATTGATATTAATGTGACGGGAAATCGTGGAAATAAAAATATCGTGGAGATTGCTAAGGTTGAGTTTTTAAATAATGTCTACACGGAATTACCGAAACCGCAAATGAGTATTCCGGTTATTAAGTCATTAGTAACGTCAACCGATTTACACGATGAGCGTATGACTATTTCATGGGATGCAGAACCGAATGTGACATCGTATGAAGTAACGTATCAATTGTTAAATGAAAATGGTCAAGTGCAAAAAACGAAAAGGCTTCAAACGAATGAAACGAGTTTAAATATTTTAGATAAAGATATTAAAGCGTATAGTTTGTGGCGTGTGAGTATTCAGTCGCTTAATGGTGATTGGCAAAGTGGTTATTTAGGGCAAGCTGATTTACCATTGGCATTTGATGGAAAAGCTGACAATGTGGATGCGAACTTTAATCCAATTGAAGAGTATTATGCAGGTAATATTGGAAGTGTCACAGAGATTCAAGTTATTCCGAATAGTTCGCCAGGAAAACCGATTAATTTAGTGACAAAACCAGGTTATAAATCATTTACAGTTTCGTGGGAAAATCATATTCAAGCTCGTGATTTTGATATTTATTATCGCAAGGTTTCGGATTCGAATAAGAAGTGGATTAAAGTCAATCAAAATCGTATTGAAGTAGATGAGACAAGTTTAGAAGTGACAAATCCAGATAAACAATACTTAGTTCGTGCAGGAAGTTATGTCGTAAATGGTTTAGAAGATAATACGACGTATGAAGTGCGCGTGACTGCG
This sequence comes from Bacillota bacterium, assembly GCA_003486705.1. Classification (GTDB taxonomy): domain Bacteria; phylum Bacillota_I; class Bacilli_A; order MOL361; family Turicibacteraceae; genus Turicibacter. The sequence goes on along the minus strand of DNGE01000170.1, from coordinate 6,481 downwards.
ACGAATCATTTAGGAACAAGTAAAATGTCAGATACGTATTTAGCGAGTACTGAAACACTGACACCACCTGTGATGAGTGCGTATCATTTAATTAATCGCCCGACGTTAGATAATGAAATTGGGACGGAACACATTATTAAGGTTACAAATAAAAATGACCCTAAAGAAGAAGGTGGATGGGGTAATGATACTGCTCTAACTTATGACTCGAAATATTCGTTAGTAGATGGTGATTTCGGAACGTCTTGGAAAGTTCGTGATTGGGATACAGGATCTGCCTATAATTCTAACCGTGGGTCGATTATTGAATTTGACCAATCGTATAAGATTGGAGCTATTTCGTTTGCGCAGTCTTTAGAACAAGGTTATAAACATTCGGTTACGGAGGCGAAAATTACATATTGGACAGAAGATGGGGTCCAACATGTTGTAAGAAAAACGGGTCTTAATCGTAATGTATCAAATACACATAATGTGTATACGATTTATTTAGATGAACCAATCGAGGCTAAGAAAATTAAAGTGGATGTGGCAGGATATGGCGGATCGTATCAAAGTATGTCAGAACTTCGCTACTATGAATATGATTCATTAGAAGATGATGTAAAAGCATTGTTTACCGATGTCCTACGTATTCAATTAGTTGAAGGCGTGACACAAGAGATGATTGATTCGTTAGTTGAACGTGCGAATACACCTGATGAGATTAGTGGGGATGAACATCCTAAAAAAGCAACGATTTTAAAAGAATTAGAATTAGCTAATTCGTTATTGAATGATCAACAAGTGTCAGAAAATATAGTCATATTAGATGCGACTTTACGTGATAGCGGCAGTGCGTTAGGCATGACTAATGCGTGGCAATCGCTTGGAGCAGTTGCACGTCCGGGAACAACGGATAGTAATATGTCAAAAACAATTAGTGTTTATATGGGGTCAACGGATCCAAATACTCAGGTAGAAATTACATTCTTACAAGCTTACGGTCAACCAGGTCAGTATTTAGGTGGAACAACGATCATTAAGCCAGGACGTACAGAAATTGTGATTCCACAAATTATTTCTGCAGATGTTGAAAAAGGTGGCGTTGTCATGGCGAAAGTCAAATCAGGAAGTACGGATGCGACGATTCAAATTCGTCTGAGCCAGACAACAGAAATTCCACATTTAAATGTCCAACATTTAATTAATGATGAAACGAAGGTATCTGAAGTTAAAGTATTAATTGAAACGTATATCACACAATTAAAAACATATGTAAATGAGTTACCGAGTCAATATCCGAGTCAAGTAACTGACGCGGATAAGTTAAATAATATTTATGTTTATAATGAAAAAACATCAGTACTGAATTCAACTGACATAGAGGGGGATCGTTTTACCTTAACGCTTCCTGCAACTCAAGTCTTAGCTGGAATCGAGTCTGGATTAAGTACAATGGAACAAAAAGTAGAACGTGTTTATGAGGCGTTATTAGCATGGGAACAAGAAATGTTAGTAACATATGCTAAAAAAGGAGTCTTTGAATCGGTTCAAGATTTTAATGGAAATGGAACAATAGATTCAGAGGATACAGCGTATTACAATCAACACAAAGCTCCGACAACACGTATGAATATTAAATATCAACGCATGATTATGGGAGCAGCAGGTTATGCTTCATCACATCACGTGGGGATTGAGATTGAATCAGTTGCTGGATTATTACAAGGTGTGCCATTTAAATTTGATGTAAATGGGAACATGACAAATGCAACTAGTGCGAAGTTATATGGTAAATTAATTGGTCATGAAATTGGTCATGTTGTGGATATTGCTAACCGTACTTATCCAGAAACGAGTAATAATCTTTTACCGGCATTAAGGATGACCATGCAAAATCAAGATAGTCCATTAACAAGTGGTGCAATGACTGAACTTTATCGAAAAGTAACAGCGAATACATACGGTTTATCAACGAATCGTTCGGTTGTACTCGGGATGCTTTGGCAACCTCACTTAGCGTATGAAGATCATTCAACGTATGAAATGTTATTAACAAACTTTGATGGTAACTTAACAGATGATTCATATTATGCAAAATTAAATCGTGCTTATCGAGAAATGAGTAATGAAGAAAAACAAAATGGTGATCGTGATCAGTGGTTGATTCGTTTATCATCTAAAGTCGTTGGGAAAGATTTAAGTGATTTCTACTTAGCTCATGGTATTGTTCCTAATGTAACGACTTTACAATATGTGAGTCAATTTGAGAAAGAAACACGACCAATTCAATATATAAATGATGAGGCTCGTCGTCGTCGTTTAGAAGGCACTGCTGATATGTCATCAGATACACAATTAGTGGCTGCTTTTGCAAATGGCATTGCTGATGGAGCATATGTTAATCAAACGACTGTACCACTTGAGTTGTCAGTCACGACAGGTCAGGAAAATATTTTAGGATATGAAATTATCCGTAATGGAAAACCTTCTGCCTTTGTATTAAGAGATAAAGCAAATGAAATGACTGAGTTTGAGGATGTTATTTCAGGCGGAAATAATCGTACGTATTCATATGAAGTTGTGGCGTATGATTATAATTTGAATGCGACTAATAAAGTGAGTCTTGGTACGGTGAAAGTTCGTCATGATGGTGCAATATCGGGGCAAGGATTTGACATCACATCAAGTACCATAGATATTATTGAAGAGAATAATGATATTCATGAATTAGTTGCGAATCCACGTTTATCAAATATTACTGATGGAAATGTGTCGACTATTTATGAAGGTCGTAAATTAACGAATGATGAGTATAATGCTTTAAATCCAAGCAATACTGAATTAAAGCCGAATGTGACACCGTATGTTCAACTTGATTTGAAATCAGTTAAACCGATTATTGGGCTTAAATATACGGCACCTGTGACAGAGGGTGTATTTAAAAATTCAATTGCTAACAATGCCATTAAAAAGTACCGTATAGAAGTTAGTGTAGATGGTGTGGCGTGGACACGTACAAATGAAGGGTCATTTAAATTAGACGCGAATAATCCGACAGAGATGATTTATTTCGGAAAAGATGGTGTGCAATCTGAGACACAATTAAACACATACCAAGTTCGCTACGTTCGTTTATCAGTATTAGATAGCAAGGCGTTTTCAATTGCTGAGTTAGAGCTTGTTGGTCCTCCAGGCGATAATATTGAAATTGGTGTATCTGATGATAATGTAACGTATGAGAATGGAATTGGAATTTTAACAGAAGATTTTATTTTCCAAGAAGATCAATCGGATACAGAAGAGTCTGAAGAAATGAAAATCCCTAAAGGATCGGTCGTTATTACAGGTGAGTATAGTGGAAATCCGGCATTTAATGTTCCACTGGTCTTAAATGAAAATGAGGAGCATATTGCGGATGAGTATCACGGAATATTAATGGCTGAAATTCCAAGTGACGGAAACTTAGAAGAAATTTCAGAGGGAACTTGGATTTATTGGGTAGAACCAGAATTCGTTGAGCAATTCATGGAAAATGAATTAATTTTTGCTGAGTTGTATCGTACCGATACGGCTAATTTAGCGGCAGGTGGACAACGTCTTGTTAGTAATACGTTCAAGGTAACGATTCCTGAACAATTACCTGAAATTTCGTTTTCAAATAATAAAGCAATGATGAATAAAGTAACAACTCAAATAACGAGTGAACAACTAAAAGCAGTACAGAAGTAATAGGCAATAAGGAAGAGGGATTGAAGTTCTCTCTTCTAAACTAAAGGAGATGAACATGAAAGCGACTAAACGTAACATATTTACAGTATGTCTGTCATTGATCATAGCATTTGGAGTTGGCGCGCTGATGTTTACTCAAACGGGCGGAGCTAGCGATTCAATTGATGAAAATAATATTGAATTAGTTGTAGAAAAAAAGGATTTCGATACGTTAAAAATATCATTATCTAATGTAACAGATGTTATAAATGCCATACAATTTAAAATTAAAATTGAAGGCGATGTAGAATTTAATCAAAATAGCCTAGAGTGGTTAGTTCAATCATCAACAAATGACGCTATAAAAAAAGCGATTAAGGTAGATGAAAAGAATAAAGAAATGGAATTTGTTATTGTCTCAACAAATCCACTTCAAAAAATAGATGCAGGTATGATTGAAATTGCAGAAATTGATATCAATCCACTTGTTGATAAGGCGATCAAATATACGATAACAACATCAACAAATAAAGAAGGTACAGGGTATAAATACGTCGTTAATGCAACAAATAAGCAAGTAACTGGTTCTGCGTTTAATTTAATTAATGATGGAATCTTAACGTATAATACGCCACCGCAATTACATTTAATCAAGTCACCACAAGTCATGGATGGAAAAATCTATTTAACACAAGGTGATGAATTTACACAAGAACAACAAAAAGCATTTGTTATCGCAACGGATGCTGAAGATGGAGACATAACAAATGTTTCAGTGACTGGAACAGTTGATACAGCGATTGTAGGTTCATACTTGCTTACATATAGTGCCATCGATTCAGTAGGAGATGAAACGACACTTGAGGTTCCTGTTATTGTAGAAAATGTCGTTGATGCTACTATTGAAAACCCAGTTATAACGGGTGTTAAAACTGAAGTAGAACTTAAAATTGGCGATTCATTTGATCCACTAGCTGGTGTGGAAGCACTAGACTATCTTGGTCGTAATTTAGAAATTGAATTATCAGGTGATTATGAAGAAACATTAGTGGATGGTATCGTGACAGAAGAAGGAATTTTTACGATTTACTATAATGCTCAAGATAGATATGGTAATGTAGCAGCTGAGCAACAAACAACTTTAATTGTTGAAGGTGAAGAAGAACATGACCATGGTGACGAAATTCCAGTCATAACGGGAGTTAAATCTGAAGTTAAACTTACTGTTGGGGATGCCTTTGATCCACTAGCAGGAGTGCAAGCATTAGATTATCTTGACAATGAATTAGACATTCAATTGTCTGGTGATTTCGAGGAAACACTAGTGGATGGTATTGTTACAACAGCAGGAAACTTTACAATTTACTACAATGCTCAAGATGAACGAGGTCATGTTGCAGATGAGCAACAAACAACTTTAATTGTTGAAGCTGATCAAGGTAATGGTGGTGGAGGAAGCACAACACCAGATGAAGATCAAAACGAAGGTGGAGGAAGCACAACACCAGATGAAAATCAAAACGAAGGTGGAGGAAGCACAACACCAGATGAAAATCAAAACGAAGGTGAAGGAAGCACAACACCAGATGAAGATCAAAACCAAGGTGGAGGAAGCACAACACCGGATGAAGATCAAAACGAAGGTGGAG
>DNGE01000170.1:648-836 GCA_003486705.1 Bacillota bacterium | reverse complement strand
CCAGATGAAGATCAAAATGAAGGTGAAGGAAATACAACACCAGGGACAGGGGATATTACAACGGGATATAGCAATTTATTTATCTACACTATGATTGGAATAGGTTTATTATTAATTGGACTTATTTCTATAGTAAAAATATATTCTCGTCAAAAGTAACTCATTATTTTTGAACACGACATATAAAT
>DNGE01000170.1:0-451 GCA_003486705.1 Bacillota bacterium | reverse complement strand
ACACGACATATAAATTATTTAAAATAGTCAGGTTTTATATGGAAAAAAACACCTGGGAGACAAATTTATGAAGTGATGAGTCTCTTGGGTATTTTTTCCCTTTTATAAAGTTATCTATCAGACAACACCAGAGTCAATTTAATGACAAGGTAAAGTAGCAATTTCTAGACAGAATGAATGAGTAGACACGGTGAAATTTTTTGAAAAGATGTGTGTAACCGTGGTGCTTAAATATTAAGTAGGAAGTAGTGGAGGTCCTCAGGAAACATGCCAGTAACAGAATAAAATAAAAGCTACCAAATCTGTACATTTAGTATACAGGTTTGGTAGCTATTTTTATAGAAAGGTAAGATTAAATTATACACGCCTATATAAGGATATAATACTTCGTTACGCATGATAGGTTAAATCCGTATCATTTCCAATTTCTTTATGTATTTTTGTTTTAACT
>DNGE01000097.1:7078-8228 GCA_003486705.1 Bacillota bacterium | reverse complement strand
CTTCCTAAATTCCACACACTCTTCTTAACACCCACTTCTTCATTTCACTCTTCCACATTCCACACTTTCTTCCTATATTCCACATCTTCTATTCAATATCTTCTAAAATTAAGATTATCAAAATAATTGATTTCTTCTAAATGAACTCTTTCAAAATAAGCATAATATAGGTTATTAACTTTCATTTCAAACTGAAAGCACATTCGATTAATTTTTATAAATACTTTTCTACATCCTAATGTTTTATAATCTCTTATTTAAGCAAAGATGGTTGTTTTAGGACACCTAAGGGCTTAAACGTTTTATAAATAAAAAAACCAACGGTTGCACGTTGGTTTTTTATTTGGGTTTAGCTGTGCGGTAGATAATACCTTCGCACATTGTTTCTTTTTGGTGTTGTTTTTAAAAAAATAATTCTGTTAAAACAAAGTAGGTAATACATAACTCTAACATTGCTCCAAATAAGAATGCTTCAAACGCCATCTACATCACTCCTAAATCTAAAATATGCATAATTTTTCTTCCCTTATTATTCTGCATTTTCTTTAGATTTAACCTAATATTTCAAAAAATATAAAATATTATTCCTGGTAATTTAAGATTTAGGTTTTGTGTTAGACCCCCACAATCTGACTTCTTCGTTCTAGATAGATGACATCTTTAAACGTTCCATCGCTGCTTTTCCCTACTTTTTCACGATATCCAATTTGACGGAATCCATATTTTTGATGCAGCTTTAAGCTTGATACATTCTCAGGAAAAATTCCTGAATATAAACTCCATAAGCCAGCGCGTTCTGATTCTTTAATGACAGATTCCATTAACAGGCTACCAATCCCTTTTCCCACACTATTAGCATCGATATAAATACTAATTTCCGCCACACCACTAAAGCAACTTCTATTGCTAAAAGGAGATAAACTCACCCAACCGAGTACGATATCCTTCTCATTAACAGCGACTAGTCGCCCAATGTTTAAGTGTCCTTGATCAAAACGTTCAAAACTTGGAACTTCTTCTTCAAACGTTGCCTTTTTTGAATCAATGCCTTGCTTATAAATAGCTGCGACACACTCCCAATCCCTTAACTCCATCTTTCTAATAAACATATTCTTCATCCCCTTACTATTAGCTTGTTCAAAACCACATG
>DNGE01000097.1:0-6841 GCA_003486705.1 Bacillota bacterium | reverse complement strand
TTCTTCTTTATATCTTAACACGGACATATAATATAGTAAAGAATTGGAAAAAGGAGGAGGTTCTATGAAACCATTCACATGTACCAAACACTTCAACTTACCGACAACTTATCCACTTCAATTTGTTGTTCTAGATTTTGAAATGACAGGATTATCGCCCCTTTCAGACGAAATAATACAAATCGGTGCTATTTTATATGAAGCAGGGAAGCCTGTTAAAATGTTTAAGCAAAATGTCAATCCTCTACGTGAAATCCCTTCTAACATCACCGAACTCACGGGTATTTCAAATGATGATGTGTTCAATGCGCCAACTATTTCAGACGTATTACCATCGCTAATTCAATTTATTGACCATTATCCTATTGTTGCACATAACGCTGCATTTGATATTAATGTCCTAAATCGAAATTTAATGCAATACGATTACCCGCCCGTTAAAAATATGATTATTGACACATTAAAAATGGCAAAATCCTACGCCCCTTTTACAGTCGATAATTACAAGTTAGAAACATTAAAAAGGGCGATGGACATAACAATCGATTCACATACTGCTATTAATGACTGTTTAGTGACCGGTGAACTTTACTTAGAGTGTCGGACAATTGTGGAGTTACTGTCTAAAAATGTTTAGAACTAAAAAAACATCATCCTATGAATGATGTTTTTTTAGTTGCTCGGTCATATCTTGGTTTAATTATAAGTAAACAACCGTATATAAAAACCAGCGTGACTTCTATTTATGTCACGCTGGTTTATCTATTTTTCATTCCAAGCCTCGTTTTGCTCGTTCAAACGTTAATCGATCTGTATACTCAATTTTATCAATTTTCCATTCGTATAAGAAGGCGGATAGGGCATCTGTTGTTTCTTTCACAACTTCAAATTTTATATACTTATCATCAACTGTTTTAATAATAATAGACGTATGATTGTAAGTTTCGTTATAAATGGTCATCTTCATTTTAAAGTGATAAGCCCCACTCGATTTGAAGTTAAACTCGTGGTAGAAAAACTGTTCGAAGTTTGGACTGTGCAAAAATTCATCTGTTATAAATCCAAGATCTTCTTCATTATACGTATCATCAGAATTTCCATAGTAGTGATGTGCAACAATTAAATTAACATAATATGCGACAACTTCTAAAGCTGACGGGTGTAAATATGTTTGTTTATTTAAATAATATAGTAACGCGGCAACAAGGACAAATGATATATAAAAAGCAAGGGTACTCCCAAACAATATCGGACCAACCATTAAGAATCTCAAGACATAAGCAAGTATGATAAACAAATCATAAATGAATAAAAATATGCGATTGACTCTCATTTTATCCCCCCCTATCAGATTACGTTTAACGTGGATAATGCATTATATGAGCATGAATTTTAAACGTAACCAATAAAGGATTACAATAAAATAAAACTTAAAACCAGCGTAACAATCGTTGCCACTAAAACTGGGACAATCGTACGTTTTATAACTTTAAACGGTGTCACACCACTCATTGATGACGTAATAATGACAGTTGGCGACACAGGTGACACACTTTTTACAAAGTGTGAAACAAACTGCATCGGAATTGCTAATAGAATTGGCGAAATATTGGCTGCCATTGCAAAGTTTGGCATAATTTCAACAAAGGCATAAAACGTCGCTAACCCGCTTCCACTTAGAAGCCCAATCCCAATAGCTAAAGCACAAAAGACAAACACAAGTAAGACCCCGGCACCTTCAATGGTACTGACATAATCACTTAATAACGTAATAACACCGATTAGCTTTAGTCCCTCAACAAAAATCATTGCAGATACGACTTGGGCAACAACCGATGTGAAACCACGTCCCATCCCTTCAAAAAACACAGTAAGATTTTTTGAAATCTGATTTAATGATTGTGTTCGTATTACCTCAAACATAACAGCGATGACTAAAGCGAAAAACGTCACTTCTGTAATCCCAACACTTGCTTCTTTATTAAATACACCAAAGTAAACCATAAACAATAATGGCAATAATGGCAGAACGCCATAAATAATTGGGCGTTGATCACTTGAAACGGTTTCTGTTTCAGACAGCTTTTCAACTTTTAACAAACCTTCTTTTTTATCTAAATATCGACTCCAAACAATATGAGCTAATCCCATGGCAAATAAGGCAGGAATTGATATTTTGGCATGATAGTTAAACACATAGTCCGTTACACTGATTCCTAACGATTGCGCTGCTACAATGTTATCCGCTCCTAGAGGGGTCGGTGCGATGGTTGCCGACGTTGCAATGATCGCAATGACAGCCATTGGAGAAATGCCTGCTCTTACAAACACGGGAAACAATGTTGACATCATTAGTACTGATAAGCTAGAAGCACTCGGAATGATAATGCATAATAAATTTCCAATGATAAAGAGTCCTAGTAGAATCGCCGTTGGCGATTTTGCTTTTTTAAGGGGCTTTGACAATAAATCAATCGTGACGTCAGTCGCTTTGATTTCATTCATATACGCTGTATACCCAAACAGCAGCATGAGTATAAAACTTGCACCTGTTAATTGTTTATAAAAAACGTTTGTGCTCACTTTAAAAACATCAAAAATGGCAATACCTGTTGTCTCATCAACTGATAATAATGATTTCCCTAATAGGATGGCCATGAACATTAATAAAATTCCTGATAAAAACATGATGACTTTTGGATCGTGTTTGCGTTTAATGAGCATGACTGCTCCCGCTACCACAATGATAGTCAAAAATAATTCCAACATAATCTCACCTAATTTCACTTAATCAAATTTATTCACTTTGTCATTATAAATAGTATTAAGTAAAATTACCATGCTTAGTCCTAAAAAATAACGTTTCCACATAAAAAGAGATGTTCTTTATTTAACACCTCTTTAGGTTGTCATCCTTATTTATGTTCGATTTCTATTATTCCTTAGATTAAGAATAAGCATAACTATCTTCTATAAAACCCAATTCACATTATCTGATTGAGGGGCATTGCAATAAGGGCAGTACTTTACATCTGGACTGATGACACGTTTGCAATGTTCACAGGTGCGAACATTTTTCACGGCATCCATTTGCTTTTCAATTCCTTTTATTTTAGTTAGTTGCACGTCAATTAACTTTAATAGTTCGAGAATTTCAGGTGACTCTTGAATGTTTTTAATGCGATTCGCATAGACGATAACACCAATACGTTCGTATAAATCACTTAAGTCTACTTTTGCAGTATTCAGTTCAATATTTAATTTTGTCAGCTCAAGAATTTCTCCCGATTTCTTTTTGGTGGTTTGAGCTAAGGCATTCACATTTTTTGAAAGATCATCCATAAACGGCATGTTATCCCTCCTTTCTTTATTAGTATATGAAAGAAGATTTGGCAGTGGACTTCATTTTGGGTGTTTTAACAGCTTTAAAATGATTAGTCAAAACTTCGTTAGTCTAGTATAATAGATTACATATTTTTAGTTTATTGCTTTGGAGGAATGCCGTTGAATGCCTTATTAAATTATTTAAAAACACAACACCACATCACGTTAACTGAACAACAGCTTAACGCTGTCTCTGCTTTACACGGACCAGTTTGTGTCATCAGTTGCCCTGGTAGTGGTAAGACGACCATCACCGTGATTCGTTTGGCTAATTTGATTGTGAATGGCGGTGTTAATCCGAAACAAATTTTAGCCCTTACCTTTTCTAAAGCCTCAGCCGCTGATATGAATAAGCGCTTTGGCGCGTTATTTCCTAAGCTTGCTCATAGCGTAAAATTCTCAACGATTCATAGTTTTGCGTTTCATATTATCAGAACGTATCAACACATGATGTCGCTGCAATATCAATTTATTGATAGTCCTCAAAACCCGACTCATTCCTCAAAGGGAATATTGAGTAAACTTTATTTGGAAATCACGAACAATTACCCGAGTGACGATGATATCGACTTAATAAAAAGTCAAATTAGTTTATTAAAAAATTTAATGATTGAACCGACGCATACAAAACAAATTAAACAATACATTGAAGATGAGGTAGACGTCTTTACCCAAATTTATAAACAATACGAAACGTTTAAAGAGCGTCAGTATTTGTTAGATTATGATGACTTATTAACGTTTGGGTATCAAATTCTAAAAAATAATGAGCAGATTCTCGCTTATTATCGTCAAACATATACACATATCCAAGTAGATGAAGCACAAGATACTTCAAAAATTCAGTATGAGCTCATTAAACTTTTATTAAACAAACAACAAAACCTGTTCTTAGTCGGTGATGATGACCAAAGTATTTATGCCTTTCGTGGGGCATATCCTAAACAGTTACTCGACTTCAAAGAAACGTTTAAACAAGGACAGGTTATTTTTATGAGTGAAAATTTCCGTTCAAGCCAAGAGATTGTTTCGACGAGTGCGACGTTTATTACACAAAATAAGGATCGTTATGAAAAAAATATTCTAACTCACAATCCGCCCCACTCACCGATTGCCTGCTTAGAATTAAAATCTGAAAAAGAGCAATTGGATTATTTAGTTTCCGAGTTACAGGGGATGGAGGATTATTCGTCGGTTGCTATTTTATATCGTCAGAATGTTTCTGCTATTAGTGTATTGGAAGTGCTTGAACGTTTTGGTATTCCTTTTAGATTAAGTGAAGGACGACTTGCTTTTTTCACACACCCAATCGTCTTAGATGTTTTAGCTTTTTATGATTTAGCTAGTCATCCGCGTCATCAAAATGCCTTTAAGCGTTTGTCGCGCATCTTGTATTTGTCGTCGAATGTGGTGAATCAAACGTTGACGCAAACGGAGATGGGGTATTTGGCGTATTTAACTAAACATGTTACGTTTGCTAAGAAATTTCAGCGTGATAAGGTGAAGGAGTTTTCTAGTAAGTTAGCAAAAATCTTAACCCTGCCGCCGGCTCAAAGTTTGACTTATCTTTTAGAAACGCTTGATTATCGTAGTTATTTAAATCGAAAAGGGTTTTTTAAAGAGGATGATTTAAGTGCTTATACGCAAGGGGTGGCGGTGTTTGAGACGATGAAAATGATTGCGCGAAGTGAAAGCGACATCAGTGGTTTTTTACATCGTTTAGGGCACTTAAAGCAAATAAGTGAGCAAGGATTACAAGAAGAAAATGCGGTCTCTTTAATGACGTTTCATGCATCAAAAGGGCTTGAGTTCGACTGTGTCTTTATGATTGATTGTATGAATGGGATCACGCCGCCACAAAATGTATTGAATGACTATCACAATCGCAATTTAACGCAATATGAAGAAGAGGCCAGACTATTTTATGTGGCCATGACACGAGCTCGCAAACGTTGTGAAATGATGAGTGTTGGATTTAAGCACAATACGGCGTTTACGCCATCAAATTTCTTCCAAGTCGTTGATGAGATTGTAAACCCAACGCAGCAAACGGATGATACAAAAAATACGAAAAAGTTAAGTCGCCCGGTTTCTCAGTTAAAAAACAGTCTCTTATCTGATATTGATTTAACGCCGTTTATAGTCGGAAGTTCTGTCATGCATAAAAAGTTTGGTGAAGGGGAAATCATTGCATTAGAAGGTGAAATTGCAACCATCAAATTCAGTGACAATCACAAACGCATTAGTTTAAGGATTACCCTTCAAAACGAGACATTGTCTTTAGTTACGGCATAGTTTTTATATAAGTCAAATAAAAAGGATGTATCCCACTGCACTCATCTACAGGCAGGGATACATCCTTTTATTTTGTCAGGTAAACAACAGTTTCTGAGATGAGTTCTTTTGTGAAATGAACAGAGGTAAAACAGTGATCCGCCCCTTTAATTTCAATAAATTCAACGCCTTGATCATACGTATCGACATAGCGGACTGATGTTAACAGCGAGACGGCTTCATCTTTTGTCCCATGGATAATTTTAACTAATCCCGTATAACGCTTAATCCCTTCAAATAAATCAAGCGTCATCATTTCATCAATAAATCCACGACCGAGTTCAAAACCACCTAAGTCAACATTGCCATTTTCAAGCCGAACGATTTTCGGATCATTAAATCGTTGTTTGACATACAGCGGCATTTCACCCGCTGGTGCCCACAATAATAATTTATGAATTTTTGTTGGGTGCATCCCTGCGAGCTGTGCCGCAATAGCGCCACCCATACTAAATCCAAGCAGTGAAATTTCACTCACCCACTCCCAAGTCGATACTTCTTCTAACACAAGCTCCGCTTGTTCAAGTTCACGACGATACGTCATTTCGGCGAAATCTCCATCACTTTCGCCTGACCCTAAGAAGTCAAATCGCAGGACGGCGATGCCGCGATGACTCAATTCACGGGCTGTTTTGACAAACATAAAGTGATGATCCATCCGATTGCCGGTAAATCCATGGACGAAGATGACGATTTTATCGGCATCCATATGATTAGGTAAATGCAGCATCCCGCGCAGGATGCCGCGTTTTGTTGGCAGCTCAAAAAATTGTTCCAATCCCCTCACACCTTTCTGTTAAATGTAAACGTTTATATATTTCATTATATCTTAATTTTACATTATTATATGTTCTGTTTTTGAAAGAATGTGGTCTTTTTAAACATTATACTTCCATAATAATTGGAAAGATACTTGGGCGTCGTTTGGTTTGGCTAAACACATATTTTTCTACTGATTGTTTAATTTTATTTTTGAGCACCATACGTTCGGTTACTTGAGCACCTAGTATGGTTTGAAGTTCACTTTGTGCAATTTGTTTCACTTTACTAATCAGTTCCTCTGATTCTTTAACGTAAACAAATCCGCGCGTAATAATATCTGGTCCTGCTAAAATCGAGGCAC
>DNGE01000187.1 GCA_003486705.1 Bacillota bacterium | reverse complement strand
AAAATGAAGATGAAAATCCATAAGACTTCATCTTCATTTTTGTAAATACCCAAACATGAGAAAGAACCGGAGTTTTTAACACTCCTCTTTTGTATTACGATAGGAATTTATGGATAAAAATGGTATACTTTAATTAACAGAGGGGGGAGTAGAGTGAGAAAAGAGTATGCACTATTAGCTTATTTTGATCACGAAACAGAAACGAAATTAAAACAATTTTGGGTTAAACTAAACGAACTCGGGATATCTGATTATGGGGTAGCCGTCAAAGATAGAAGACCGCATGTGACACTCGCTGATTATCAAGCGATAAACGTTGAGGAACTATTAGTGATGCTAAATGATTATTTTCATCAACAAGTTGAAGTGCCGATTCACTTTCATTCGCTTGGTGCTTTTCTCGGACAGAAAATGTTATACATTGCGCCAACCATGACGAAGTCGTTATTAGACTTACACGGAAACTTTCACGAGCAGTTTAAATCGTTTGACCGCAACCCAAATTCTTATTATTTACCGCAACGTTGGGTGCCACATTGTACGATTTGTGGTCGATTAAATGAGGTCACTTTTTTGCAAGCTTTCGAATACTGTCAAAGAAATATTGTTAACTTTCAAACTAGAATAACGGAGGTTGGATTAGTTGAAGTTTATTTTGATGATGAGGGCAATATTGTAAAAGATAAATTAATTTTTTCTAAAAACTTACAAGCTGACAAGGCATAATGAAGAAAAGACAGGTGTTAATTCCACCTGTCTTTTCTTCTAGTCTAAGTTTGAAAATTTTGAAATTTCATAGCTTATTTCTTTAGCAGTTTCAGTTACTTCGTAATCCTCAATGCCATACACAGATTCATGCCATTCCATCACATTGTCTTCTAATGTATTTGGAATTAAGTAATATAAGTCATCATATAAAATCTTTCCAACAGAGTATTCATTACTTGGTAGTTGAAGTTGTTGCAAGTCAGTAATGTTTGCAAATAAAAATTGGGTACCGATGCCGATAATTTCAGAAGTAGATAAGTTTGTTTTGATATAAGGAAGGAAATCATCGACTAAACTCACCAGTTTCATTTTATTAAAACTCAACAATTTTTGCATAGTTAAAGATAAGACGACGCGTTGACGTTCCATGCGTTCGTAGTCGCCATTTCCGATTTTCCGAATTCGCATATAGGCCACTGCTTGTTTTCCGTTTAACGTTTGCACACCTGTTGTGGATACTAATTCAGAAGGTGTTCCAATCCCTTCATCATTCATTTCTTCAATAACGCGATTTAACTCATCTAACTCGTAATCTTTTACCTCTATTTCAACACCGTCTAATTCATCAATCACATGTTCAACCGCATCAAAATTCACCGTGACATAACGGTCAATATCCATATCAAAATTTTTATTTAACGTCTCAATGGCTTCTTTCGCACCGCCATACGCATAAGCGTGATTAATTTTCTCATAACCGTGCGCTTCATCAATAAAAACATAAGTATCACGCACAATAGAGGTAATAAAAGCCTCATTTGTTTTTCGGTTGAACGAAAAGACAAGCATCGCATCACTGCGCGTATAGTCATACGTCCCTTCACGAGAATCTACCCCGAAAAGTGCAATGTTAATCACATCATGTCCCTGTTTGTATTCAAGCACATCCTGTGAAATCCCGATATCACCAATTTCTTCACGCTCAATATTACGATTTAGTGACGTATAACCATAAACAGCAACACCACCAATTAAAACGACGATCACAGTCACAATAATAATAAATATATTCATAATTTGGCGTGATTGATTTTCTCCCATAAGATCACCTACCTAAATGTTAGTTAATAAATACAACGAAAAATACATCAATTAATTATGGTCAACTCTTGCATGAAATATGCACCTCCCAGGCCATAATAAGTAAAATGATTTGTTTAATTATTTTTAACATGTTAAAATTGAACCCGAAATGTTAAAAAATTGGAGCGATAATATGTCTACAGTAGAATTACTAGCACCAGTCGGACATCGAGAGGGACTCATCGCAGCCGTAGCCAATGGCGCAGATGCCATCTATGTTGGAGGCCAAGCCTTTGGGGCGCGAAAAGAAGCCGCATTCAGTAACGATGACTTGATTGACGTGATAAAATATGCACACATCCATAACGTAAAAGTTTATGTGACCGTCAACACCACAATCTTTGATGAAGAACTAGAAGCTTTAAAAAGCTATATCCACTTTTTATACACACATGACGTGGATGCCATTATCGTACAAGATATTGGGGTCGCCAAGTTAGTGAAACAACTCTATCCAGATTTCGAGTTGCACTTTAGTACCCAAATGACGCTACATAATACAAAGGGAGCTGAATTTGCAAAATCAATCGGAGCAGACCGCATTGTTGTAGCACGCGAGAACACACTAGAAGAAATACAGGCCATTAAACAAAACGTCGACGTTGAAATTGAAGCCTTTGTACACGGAGCGATTTGCGTCTGCTACTCAGGGCAATGCTTAATGAGTTCAATGATTGGAGCTCGCAGTGGAAACCGAGGAGCATGTGCTCAAACATGTCGCCTCCCTTACGAACTTATTGATGTCAAAACAGGTGAGACAATCCCATCAAATATCGGGAACTACTTACTAAGTCCACGTGACTTAAATACCATTGATGAAGTAGGGGCATTAATCGAAGCGGGAGTCCATTCCTTTAAAATTGAAGGGCGCTTAAAACGTCCCGAATATGTGGCAACCGTTGTAGCGGCTTACCGAAAAGCAATTGATCAATATTTAGCAACTAATCAGGTAAAAGTAAGCAAACAAACACATGCAGATATGGAGCAAATCTTTAACCGTGGCTTTACAAAAGGTTACTTATTCGGTGAAACCGGGCTTGATTTAATGAGTGCCGATCGTCCGAACCATAAAGGGGTATTAATTGGAGAAGTCGTCGGTGTGGATCGCAAGCGATTAACGGTTCAATTAAATGCACCGCTACATGTAGGTGACGGTCTACGATTTGTCAGCAAATCGGTAGATAAAGACCAAGGACAACAAGTTCAAAAAATGTTTGTTAAAAACAAAGAGGTCAAAGCGGCCAACAAAGGACTTGTCAGCTTTGACGCCCCATTTACTGCCGTGAAAGGCATGAAGGTGTATAAAACGGCTTCCGTTGAACTCAACGAACGCGTCATCGTATCGGATAAGGAAGTTGATAAACTTCCAATTTACGGTGAGGTGAGCGCCCGCCTTGGCGAGCCGCTTGCGATGATGCTATGGGACGATTTCGGCCACGTGGTGTCGGCCTCGTCTCAAGCTGTTTTTGAGCCAGCTCAAAAGACTCCATTAACAACTGAGCGCTTGACGCAACAACTTCAAAAAACGGGGAACACGCCGTTTAAATTTGAACTTTTAAATGTGCAAGTTGATGAAGGTATTACGATCTCGATTTCAGAGGTGAATGCGGTTCGACGTTTAGCACTGGAGGAGTTACAACAAAAGGTTGAAGTTCACAACCCGAATCGTTCGGTTGATGTTGAGACAGTGCTACCAACAATTTCAAAATATGAACGTACGAGTGATGATGTTGAGTTAACAGTGAGTGTGCGAAATTTATCGCAACTTCAAGTGCTGCTTAATCAAGATGCGGTGCACACGATTTATTATAAAGATATGGCCACACTTAAAAAGGCGTATGAATTAGCGACTTCATATGGTAAGACTTTAGTGCCACAAACGGCTCGTATTATGACTGATGCTGAGATTTCATTTGCTATTCAATGTATTTCGGAGTTAGGAATTGAAACGGTGATGGTTGGTGAGTACGGGATGTTGTATGCCTTACGTGTTGCCTGTCCACAAGTCAAATTATTAGCTGATTTCTCATTTAATAGCAATAATGTTCAAAGTGTTGAATCACTGAAACAACTTGGGGTGTCTCAAGCGACTTTATCGTATGAAGTGAATTCAAAACAAATTCGTAAGTTATTAAGTGCTGCACCCCTTCCAATGGAGGCGGTTGTGTATACGCGAATTCCGATGATGATTACTAAACATTGTCCGGTTAAGACGTTACATGATCCGAAAAATAAAACGTGTCGAGTATGTTTTACCCGTTCATTTGGATTAAAAGACCGTAAAAATAAAATCATGCCACTGCTTCGTACAGGGAATTGCTTAACAGAAATTCTCAATGCCCAACATGTCATTTGGCTTGAATTTGTGAGCGACTTGAAAAAGCAAGGTGTTTCAAGTTTTAGATTAGAATTCACGAATGAAAGTGAGACGCAAATGAGTGATGCCATCACGGCTTATACGAAAGCCATTCGTTTTGGTCGTATAGATAAAAACTTTATTGAAGTACATAAAGCTGACGATGATTATACAAAAGGACATTATCATCGCGGCGTTGAATAAACAAAAGGCTATCTTCTTAGTTCAGGAGATAGCCTTTTTTGAGGATTTATTTTTGAGCAAAGTCGATCTTTTATAGAAAAATAAAAGTGTATGCGTTTTCTGAGTGTGAGGGAACTTTTTGCAGGATGGTGAATATACTGTAGTAAAAAGGGGAGGGATTGAGATGAGTTGGGTTAGTATAATGGCGATTTTTTTACTAACTTTTATCTTTTTGTTTTTATTTGAGTTTGTGTTTAGTCATATAAATATCCCTAAATGGTTTTTTATTACAAGCTTAAAAAATAGAATCCCATATTTATCGCGAGTCATCGTAGCCATTTTAATACTTATGGTGACAGAGTTTCTTGTGGGTTTAAGTGGTGATTTATTTTTTGTTTCTGCATTTGATACAAATGTCCTCCGCATCTTTGGTATCTCATTCTTATATAGTTTCATTACACACCAATAGTAAAAAGCAGGCGC
>DNGE01000125.1:2306-3693 GCA_003486705.1 Bacillota bacterium | reverse complement strand
AACCGAAATTATTCACAAAGAAATCCATATTAAATGTATATCTTTTATATAATTTTTACGTTATAATGTATTGATGTTTTATTTGATTTTACAATTTAATACACCAAAGGAGGAGACACCCTATGACAGATATGACAAAAGGGAATCCCATCAAGCTAATTTTAGCTTTTATGGTTCCTATTTTAATTGGAAACTTGTTTCAGCAAGTTTACAACATGGTAGATACAGCGATTGTTGGACAATTCGTTGGAGTTGAAGCACTGGCAGCAGTGGGTTCAACTGGGGGAATTACATTTTTAGTTGTTGGATTTATTATTGGATTCACTCATGGATTTTCAGTGATTATTTCTCAATTATATGGTTCTAATGATGAAGAAGGAATTAAGAAAGCTGTTGGTATGTCATTACTTTTATCAATTGCTGCAACAATCGTTATTACTATTTTGACTGTGCTTTTAGTTACACCAATACTTAAATTAATGAATACACCATCAGATATTATTGAGTATTCAGCTTCTTATATTAGAATTTTATTTTTAGGTACGGCTGCGACGGTTGCATATAACTTGTTTGCATCTATCTTACGAGCGCTTGGCGATAGTAAAACACCTCTATATTTTTTAATCATTGCATCGGTTTTAAATATTGTTTTAGACTTAGTGTTCATTATTAACTTTAATATGGGGGTTTCGGGTGCGGCTTTAGCGACTGTTATCTCACAAAGTATTTCAGCTATCTTATGTTATATTTATATTAAAAAGAAAACAAATGTCTTAACGCTTGAAAAACATCATTATAAAATTGATAAAGTGTTAATTCGTGAGTTACTATTTATCTCAATTCCAATGGCACTTCAGTATTCAATTACAGCCATTGGGGTTATGATCGTTCAAGTTGCGATTAACGGATTTGGTTCAACAACAGTTGCTGCTTATACTGCTGCGACTAAAGCGGAACAAGTTGTTATGCAACCATCCATTGCAATTGGTTTAACACTTGCTACATATGTTGGTCAAAACTTAGGAGCTAAAAAGTACGACCGTATTAAAGATGGCGTTAAAAAAGGTCTATACATGACCGTTATTTATAACATCTTAAGTGCCATCTTTATTATGACATTTGGTAAACATATTATTGGATTATTCGTTGCAGAAGGTGCGACAGATGTTATGGATATTGCTTTAACTTATATTAGTATTTCAGCCTTCTTCTATCCTGTACTTGGGGTGTTATTCTTATACCGCTACTCCTTACAAGGACTTGGAAATGCAAAAATTCCAATGTACTCTGGAATCGTTGAACTTGGGATGCGCTGTGCCATCGCCTTCACCTTACCAGCCGTTATCGGATTCTATGGAATCTGTGTTGCTTCACCTGCTGCTTGGAT
>DNGE01000125.1:329-2094 GCA_003486705.1 Bacillota bacterium | reverse complement strand
GAAAAAGAAAATGAATTAAGAAAGCAAATAGAGACTGCGTAAGCAGCCTCTAATAATTTATTTATAAACTATCACAGATTTCACTTGAAAATTTGTGATAGTTTTTTCATTATATTTAATTTTCAGGAATTTACTCCAAACAGAACTTTTATGCTTCCTTTTTTGTTGCAAATAATAAAACATTCTATTTTTTTCCAAATTTTTATTAAAATAGTCATCATTTTATGATATTTTAGTTATATCTACATGAACAATCACCTAATAAAATTTATCTATAACAAACTGGAGGAGTTTTAAATGAAAAAATATACTAAATACCTTTGTCTATTCTTATTAACACTATCTTGCATTCACTCCCTATCTATCCATGATGTAATGGTAAAAGATAAGGATGAAACGCATCCAACAGTACCTATTTCATAATTCAAAGTCTTACTCATCCTAGGAGATTCATAAATGATTTTAACAATCGGAGAAAAAATAAAACAAATAAGGCAACACTATAAAATCAAACAAAATACTTTTATTCCCTACGGTTTAACACAAAATTATATAAGCATGATTGAAAAAAATCGTCGTCCGTTAAATGAAGAATTATTAACGACAATTTACACTGCATTAATGGAATTAACAGACGGAGCGGTACACTCACTTTACTCTTTCGAAGCATTTTGTATATCAGATACAGACCAAGCTATCACATGGTTAGAACAACACTGTTCAGTTGAACTCGGTATTGAACATTATAACGAGTTTGTTCATCTAGCCACTAAATATGAGCGACTTGATTATCTTTTAAAACTACAAGAATTAATTGGGTTTCATTATAAATATGAGCGACAATTTGAACTATCCAACGAACATTTTCTAAATGCAATAAACACATCACTTAAACTCAATCAAAACACTGCATTGCTTTATCGTCAAGTTGGGTTCAATCAAATTGAATTGGGTCAATACCGTGAGTCAATTACAAATTTATCGCTTTCAATTAAACAAGCACCACCAACTGATACATATATAAAAATAGCTTCAAACTATGATTTAGCAAGAAGCTATCTTTATCTAGACGATTATTCAACAGCTCTAAATCATGTTGAACCTGTTTTAAAGCAAAATGAACATATTATACTAAAGTCATCAGCCGTCATCTTACAAGCATCAATATTACGATATATTGGACAATCAGCAGCTGCACGTGGTATTTTAACAGATTTTATTGACAATTGTTTTTATGAAGACCATTTATCGTATGCTTATCACAACCTTATTTGTAACTGTCGAGATGATAAAATGTACAAAGAAGCACTACATTACTCTACACTCGCTTTAAATCATGAACAATCAGATGATAAAAAATCTTTGCTCTGCTCTTCTATTGGAATTCTACACACAGAACTCCACGAATACGAGATCGCTCTTCAATATTTAACCACACATAAACAAAACGTCCTTATACACGGAAACTTCGATCATAAACTAGACATGCTACAAGCCTTGGCACTCTCCCTTTTAAAATGTCAACAAATCGAAAATTTAGTCACTTTCATAGATGAATTAGAAACTGATAGAACAGAAAACTTAATTTGCCAAACCCTACAACTCAAAGTAAAAAATAAGCTATACCAGTACATCACAACAGCCGCTTTAAATCATGAAATTAACCTTCACCATTATGCCTCCGTGCTTGAAAAATTAGGAGAGGAGTCAGCTATTTCTTAATTTTCAAATAACTTACTGTCAATAAAAAAAATATCACAAAATA
>DNGE01000125.1:0-139 GCA_003486705.1 Bacillota bacterium | reverse complement strand
TATTTTGTGATATTTTTTTTATTGATATTTTTTCCACCACATTTTACAATTATTTTGTGGCCACGAGATATTAGAATGTTAAAGAAATAGGAGTGAATAATGATGAAATCTAGAAAAATTTTAAAAGGTGGATTTTACG
>DNGE01000011.1:2467-4725 GCA_003486705.1 Bacillota bacterium | reverse complement strand
CCTCATCAACAACAATTAATTAAAACAAAAAAAAGCCACCTAACAAGTAGATGACTTTTCAAACATATATTTAAACAAGACGCCGTGTTAATTAGTTAGAGCGGCGACGTGCTGTCTTTGCATTCTTTTTCATAACCGTTTGCTTCTCTTCGCTATCTTTTAAGAAGTTAGTGATTGCTTTATCTAAATCTAAAGCTGGACGCGCAGGTCGTGCTGGACGTTCAGGTTTCATTGAAAGATTGATTTTTCCTTCAGGTGTCACCTCTTTAACACGTACTTCAACTTCTTGACCAACACTTACAACATCTTCAACTTTTTCTACGAATTTTTCAGATAATTCACTAATGTGTACAAGTCCTGATTTACCATTTTCTAATTCCACAAATGCACCAAACTTCTTAACACTCGTGATTTTACCTTTTAACTTTTGACCAGCTGTGATTGACATAAAAATCGACAGTCCTCCTCATGTGTATTTCTTAATTTATTTTAAATTTGGAACCTCTAAGTTATCTGGGAATTTAAAAAGTATTTCGCCTTCCTCAGACTTAAAATATTTCTCGCGAGCAAGCCTTGCAATGTAATCTTCATTTTCAAGTTTGCTAATTTCTGCTCGATAATATTCCTCAATTTCAATTAACTCTAAATATTGTTCCTCATATTCAGCTAATTGATTCTCTGCTTCTTTAAGTTTTTCAAGACGTGTGCCATAGACACTAAACCCTAGTAAACAAAAACCTACTCCCATAAAAGACAAAGTGAAAAAACGACGTAATGCTAATTGTTTTCTTCTTCGTTTTCTTTTAATAGTAGTATCATTATTCGATGCTAGAATTAGTTTTCTTCCCACGGCGTCTCACCTTTCTCTTATTTAAAACACCCACTTTTACCTTCTTATAAAGTTTAGTAGATGGGTTATAAAATACAAGCTTTAAGAATCTAAGAATCAGTAACATTATATCAGAAACAAGCTTGTAAATAAATAAGAGTGGTGAAATAACTACGATATTGATAAACTTTTTAATAAAATTTGCAATCGCAAATAGGCTAATTCCTAAGTTTTCAAGATCTTGACGCAGATTTTGTCTTAAATACTTAAAATAACACCAGGCTCCAAGAAATAAGAAGATTAAGATATACAAATGAAAGATTCCTTCGTTCACCTTATAAATATAAATAAAGGCGAGTGGAAATTGAATTGCCCAATAGATCAGTAGAATGCAAAGCCCGACGATTTCACTTTTAAAGCCTTCTTTTAGCATTCTAAAACAGTCATATGTAATCCCCACGAACAAACCATAGACAAACATGTGGATCATGAGTTGGAACTGAATATTAAGACTCATTATCTAAATAACTTACCAAAGATTCCTTTTGAGTCTTCATCATGCATTTGGAAATCGTCATATTCAAACGCTGTAATATATCCAATAATCGTTAATTCTCCTTTTTCTAAATCAAGGTTCTTTAACTCCAAATCCATTCCTCGAACTTGTAAAATCCCCATGAGCGTATCAAGTGTAAATAACTCGCTGTCAAAACTTAATAATTTCTTAACCCCTGTGATGTCCATTTGTTTACGTTCTTTCATCATAACGCTGTGATGTGCAATAAATGTAGCTGCTTTTGCTTTTGTGTACGTTTCTTTTTCGTAAATGTTCATGTGCTTCCCTCCGTATAGTAGTGTTATCAATAAAATCTATGACACCGCACCACGCAATATACCCAAAGAGACCCATGAACTAATTTAAAGTTATTAAAACTATTGCATCCACCACCACATTTTATATAAAACCGCTCTTCTTAGTACTCATTTGTCGTCTTATGTACACAAATTAGCTTCTTAATAATATACTCAAATCCCTCTCAAACGTTCAAGCAACTGCCTACAAAAATAAAAAAAGCTTAGGAAGCTAAGCTTTCAAAAAAACATCTTCAACTGCTGCGATAACCTTATCGCGCATCACAATATCAACAGGCTTCGCGTGCGCAAGCTCAAGCGCCCAAAGGACCGCCCCCGTGGCCGGCGGTAATTTTAACATTTCAACATTCACTGGCAGTTCCGCCATTGAAGCTAAATAATCCTTAAATGCATCCACTAAAAACGTGCTCGTTGGCTTCACCCAAACCGAACCCGCCAATACAACATCAACCGATCCTTCAAAATTTAAGGCATTGATGCACCCTGCACAAGACTTAGCAAGCTGTAGCGCCACATTATCTAACAGCTCGATCGCGGCTTCATCGCCCTTATCGGC
>DNGE01000011.1:0-2164 GCA_003486705.1 Bacillota bacterium | reverse complement strand
GACACCGAGTAAGTTCATCACAGGCTTCGCCATCATCGTTTTCGGCGAGCATCGATATAAATAATCGTACACGTACCGTAAAACCGTCTTGGCGATATAAGCGCCACCCGCTTCATCACCTGTGACGGCCCCCATCCCGCCAACTTGCAATCGATTGCCATATTCATCAATCCCACCTGCAACCGTTCCGGTTCCGTTTATACTACACACCCCAAATCCATTTGGTAGAGCCGCTTTAATACCTAAAAACGAATCATTATCCACCACATAATTTTTAAACCCAATACGTTCAACAATATCTTCTAACGTTTCGCGTTGGTGCAATAAATCAACTCCCGCTAACCCAAATGCGGCACTTTCAATCTCATCATATGTTAAATCATTACGATGCACTAATAAATCTAAATGCATTTTTAATAAACGATAAGCCCCCTCAAACGAATCAGACAACGCTTCATGACTACACGTGCCACCCTTTAAATGATCAATCAAATTCCCCTCAGTATCAAATAAAAAATAATCCGTTTTTGTATTTCCACCGTCAACACCTATAACAAACTTCCGCATATGCCCCCTCCTAACTCCTATTAAGCTTTACTTGTTACATTTTCCTCATCCCACCAAAGAAAACGTTAACAAAAAACATTATAACAACTCATTGCTAGAAGCTCCACCCAAAAATAAAAAAAGACTAAATGTGAAACAGCTTACACACATAGTCTTTTAAGATTCGAAAAAATTCGACTTCATTACCTTTTGTAATAGTTGCTCAAATCCCCACACTAAAGCGATTAAAATCAACGTCCACGCAAACACCCCAGCCATATTCAAATACGTCTTCTCAACATTTAGCGCCTGTCCGATCCCGCGCGGCGTCTGCGCCAACACCTCCGACATCACCGACACCTTAAAGGCAAGCCCAAGCGTCGCCTTGATGCCGCCCCTTAACTGAAATAACAAATGTGGATAATACAACGCCTTAAATTTCTCCACCCCGCGACTTCCGAACAAGTGGCACACATCCACTAACTCATCCGAAACCATCGAAAAAGCACCCAAAACAAATTCATATAAAATCGGAAACACCACAAATGAAATAATATAAATCGGTCCAACATCGCGGCCAAACCACATTAAAAAAATAATCATCACCGAAATCGTGGGCACACTCCGAACAAACGTCACCACCGGTTCTAAAAATAGACGAACACCTTTGTGATAGCCAGCTAATACGCCGAGTCCCAAACTCAAAATAATCATCAAACCAAATGCCAACCACGTACGTGCAACCGTCGCCCACACAATAAATAAAAACTCACTTGAAATTATAATTTCAACAAGCGCCTCAAAAATAGCTAGACTTCTAGGTAACACAATCGGTTTATCCACAACAATCGATAAATATTCGTAGCTTCCCATTAAACATAAAATTGAAAAGACATGTTCCTTTTTCAAATATATTCCCCCATTATCAAAAAAAAGCACCCAGGCTTGCTGGGTGCTTTCGAAGTTATTTTGGCAAGTGGTCTTACCCTTGCTGCGCAACTCGGCTACCACACCGAGATCAAAATATCTTCTTTTATATTATATCCAACACGATCCCTATTATGTTCTTTTATTTCCCTAAATAATAAAAATCTTCATCAGGTAATTGCCCACCTATTGTATTAGGTTGGAACTCATATAACTTTTGTAAATATAATTCTATTTCGGCTTTGGCATCTTTTGCTGATTTGTAATTTAGGTTCGACATTTTAGAAGAGTTTGCAATCACAGCTGCCGGCATATCTAGACCCGTCGCAATCGCTTCTTCTGCCATCGCTTCTGGGTTTTCATTTGCATATGTCACGCTTGCTTCAATGTCTTTTAATAAGGTATTCACTGTGTTTGGTGCATTTTCAATTAAGTCATGATGAATAAAGACGCTCGCTTGTGGATATGACGTCACATCATAAAGTTCGCCCCACATTGCTTGGCAATCAATAATCGTTTCAATATTGTCTACTTTTGATTTTAAAACGGTCAATGAGGGTTCAGCAATCAGCGCAATTTTTACTTCGTTACTTGCAACGAGCGCCTGCACATCTGACACGGCATTGTAATACACAATCTCAACCGAATCGAGCAGCCCTTTTTCTTTTAAAATCGTTTGAAGCACGATATC
>DNGE01000176.1:3473-3600 GCA_003486705.1 Bacillota bacterium | reverse complement strand
ATGGTGATGGCTGTCCAGTTGTGGATTTAGCCCTAAAAATTGCCAAACGTTATAAAATAGCTAGTACAATAATATGTGATTTTGCCCATCAGATTGAAAAAGAAGGAGCGCAGACAATTGTAGTCTC
>DNGE01000176.1:544-3270 GCA_003486705.1 Bacillota bacterium | reverse complement strand
GCAGACAATTGTAGTCTCAACAGGCGCTGACTCAGTTGATTTTAAATTGGTTAATTTAGTTAAACCAAATGACATTGTTATCACACAAGATTACGGTCTCGCGGCGATGGTTTTATCGAAAAATGCATATGTCATTAATCAAAACGGCATGATTTACTCTCATCATAATATTGATGAATTATTACATTCAAGACACATGGTAAAAAAAATCATTAAAAGTGGTGGTCGTGTAAAAGGTCCGAAAAAAAGAACAAAAGAGCTGGATGACCAGTTTGTTAAGGGGTTTGAGCAATTAATAGTTAGTATCACTAAATAAATTTAAGAAACCAAAATGACAGGACTAATATCAGGAGACAATCCTAATAAAAAAAATAAACATCATGCTCTTTGAAACTTACTAAATGTTGTTTAACCTTTGTATCTTAAACGAAAGGGTATGATTTATTAGCTTGTCTTTAAGGTATATACAATGGATATTGAAAAATACGCTTTTATAGCGTCTGGAAATATGTTAAATGAAGCGCGATACGTCTAGAAACAACAATTTGTACCACCTAAATTGAATGAGCTCATTCCAATAATCGGTCATTTTGGATCACGTCTTCACTTAGATTTGGAATAATATAATAACTAAAAGGATCCGGCTGTTTTAAGCCGGATCCTTTTAGTTATCTTAGGACAGATTATAAGTGGTTTTTAATGACTCAATAAGTGGAGCAACGTATTCTGAATCTCCAATCATTTCGTGTAATTTAATAAAATATCTGAAGCTACTTTTAGCAGAATCTTCTTGATCTAATTTAGCAAGTGCATAACCTTTAACATAATGCAGCATGGCTATAACGCTTAAACTACAAAATAAAACGTATTGACTTAGTGCTTTGTCGGCATAATATATGGCTTTATCATGCTCACCTAATATGTTATAAGAATGCGCGATGTTATTGTATAAGCGGCAAACAAAATTATAATCTAAGATTTTGTATGAAGCAGTATAATGAAAAATGACTTGTTTTAAAAGTTTAATAGCTGCATTCATATTTTGGGTTCTTATATCAAGTGGTTTTTCATAAATATCATCAAAATATTTAATAACGATATAAGAATAGATAATTTTATATTCAAAAAGTGTTCTAAAGCTCGTAAAGAATGTATCTTCCGATGGGGATTCAATACTATATCCTAAAAGTGATAAAAAATAATGTTCATCAGGAAGGGGATCAATTTCTAAATAAATGGCTGCATTCCAATGATAATAACAAATGATTTGTTTGAATTCTGGTGATTTAATGTCTGTCTCTACATATTCTTTTGATAATTCGTATAACTTTAGATAATCTCTAGCTTCATATAGCTGTTCAAGTGTTTTAATTAATTTAGCCATTTCAATAGGGTCTTCAAAGTGACTATATGGAAAATATTCTTTTAAATTCTCATCCAATTTTTTTGAAAGTTTAAAAATGATATCAGCACTTGGTATCGTAATGTTTGTTTCTATTCTCTGAAGTTGGCGTTTGCTGCAAATCCCATCGGCTAGTTCATCTAAAGTTAATTTTTTTTGTTTACGTAACTTGCGGATTGAGTTTCCTAAATAAAAGTCTTCCATTAAAACCTCCTAAAAAACCGTTTTATGTGATTTAGAATGTAAAATACTCTTTAAAGTATTTTGTTTTTTCTTTGCTAATATGGGACGAATCGCATAGATTGTGTAATAGCTCATAATATTCATTATTCACATTGGCTTCTAATTCATCACCTAGTGCAATAAAGATTTCGCTTTTTAAGCCATAGGCAGTGGCTAAGTGCAGTGGACTACATTGAGATAGACAATGGATAATTCCTTTATTGCAGTAATCTAATGCCAGGGTGTAATCGCTAGCTAAGTAGGACATAAAACTACATCCCATATAAAGATCAAGAAGTAACGGAGATTCATAACTTGTGTAATTTAAGAGGTAGTTACCTAATAAGCTATCAAATAAACTTAATCCTTTTTTATAATATTCAACACCTGAATGGGGTTGGCCTCTTTTAATCGGATCAAAGTATATTTGTGAGATAAGGATAGATAAAATCCTAACCTCATTAGTCGTTTTATAACCTTGGCACATGTCTTCAATTGACATGGGAGGTAGTGTTAAACGTAGGAGTTCTTCATAATATGTAATATCGGGGTTATCTATACTAGCACTTTGAAAAGCACTATATCCTATACAATAGCCAATTATTTGATGAACTTGAGTTGGTAAATCAGGATTTTCTTCTAAAAAAAGTCGGCATGTTTTATGCATCTCTTCGTATTGGCCGTAATTATATAACGAATGTAACTTTAGCGACAATGCATAAGCTGCCATGGGGTCCTTACAACCACTAAAAGTATATAAATCATCTATGTGTTCATTTAGCTTTGTAGATAGTTTAACTAATAACGCCGCACTTGGCATCGTTTGATTAGTTTCTATACGCTGTAGTTGTCGTTTGCTACAAATGCCATCAGCCAATTGTTCAAGTGTCATGTTTTTTTTCTTTCTTAGTTCGCGAATCGCTGTTCCTAAATATTGACTTGGCAAAGTGTTCACCCTTTCTACAAAATGAGTATTATTCACGGTTATTGTAACATAAAACGAGCTTGTGTTGTGTTATTTTATTGTATAATAACCCTTCCAAATAAAATTTTACTAAAAAATTATCAATTTTTTTGTATAATTTACCAGGTGCGAATCTGA
>DNGE01000176.1:0-391 GCA_003486705.1 Bacillota bacterium | reverse complement strand
AAAATTTACTAAAAAAACGATAAAATTTTCATATAATTTACCAGTTGCCAATCTAATGAGTTATGTTAATGAAGGGCTAATATTTAACCTAACTGTCTCATATGTTTTAAAAATCTAACTGGTGAAAATCTTTAATTGAAAAAAATGAAACATGAATAGCCAAACTTCCTGGTACATGATGAATAAGATAGTGGTGAAGTGTATATGGCAATATTAAAATGTATATTTTAAGTGATTTCTCAAATTTTGTGTTAAAATTAAGTCTGTAAACAATTAATAAATAATGAAATTTGAACTGTGAATAAGTATCCTAGCAAGGCTACTTTAAATAGAATGATATAAGGGGGATTTATGAAAACTATTATTGGATTAAGGACATTAAAAACGGCAT
>DNGE01000089.1:5424-7067 GCA_003486705.1 Bacillota bacterium | reverse complement strand
GATATTCGCTACGGGGTTTATGAAGTTTCTCCAATGGCGACTGATGAAGCAACATCGCAAAACTTATATTTACCACCAAGATATTTCTTTGTTAAAGAAGGAACCCCTTATTCAAGTGTCACTTTGGATAAAACTGAGGTAAGTGAGGGAGAGAATCTAGTCGCGACTGTTTCAGTAAAGAATTTAGAAAATGGAAGTACATTTGAATATCCACTAACTTATTTTAGAGGATTTGAAGTGCAAGATATTCGAGTAAATGCTGACTTACAAGAAATTTTAGATGAAAATGGATACACTGCAACTATTGATAGAAAATTTAGTGGAACGATTATGAGAATGCTAGAATTAACATTGAAAATAACAGATGAAAATGGAAATAATGTTAATATTTCAGGAGATATTAGCTTATTAGATGTTGAATATAAATTAGTTGATGACTCTGAAGCGGAATTTTACAGAGAATATATTCAAGCGGCATCGGTAACAGTTTTTGATAAAGATGGAAATTATGCTGATATGTCTTATGGTACAACATACGAAGGGGTAGATATTATTCAAACAACCTCAACGATTCGTGGGGTACAAGTTGGACAAGGATTTATTGATGCATCTAGTCGAAACAAATACTCTGATCAATTAGATCAATATATTTGGGTAGAAGATAGTCAAGGGAATCGATACGATTTAGAATATTATGATGCAGGTATGGAATATCTTAATTTTGATTTGCCTGTTTCAACAGAACCGTATAAATTAGTTACTGATTTACCTGGTCATTTTAAGAAAGAAGCTCATTTCTTAGCATACCGTGAAGTAGATGGAGAAATAATTGGGAAAACATATTATTTAATGGGGTCAGAATACTACAAATATGCGTTAGCAGGGGATATTAATAAAGATGGTGTTGTTGATATTTTAGATGCATTACTCATAAAGGAATATTACGGTAAAAAGGTTGATGATATAACATTAGGTGTTGACTTCAACTTTGATGGTATTGTAAATGCAGATGATATGGATTATATCATTTATAACTTCTTAGAAAGTAATGAGCAAAACTCAAATACACCAGAGCCAAAAGAAATTGCTGAAGGAAAAACATTAGAAGATATCTTAAATGAAGTAGGATATTATGAGGAAGTTAGACTTGATTCATTGTCAATTAGTGAAGTAGAGTTAACATTAGAGCTGAATGATTCAGAAAATAATACAGCACAATTATCTGCAACAATGAATCCGGAAAATGTACCAAATATAGAGTTAGTTTGGAAATCACAATATGATAGCGTTGCAACAGTTGATCAAAATGGATTAGTAACAGCTGTTAATCCAGGAATGACTACGATTAGTGTGGCAGCCAGTGATGGATCAGTGATTTTATTCTGCTATGTAACAGTTACTAAAGATGGCATGATTCCATCGTTTAGTATTGCGGAACTTAAAAATCCCGTCGTTGATCTTAAAGTTGGCGATGAATTACCGTTAGATTTTGAAGCGGTGTCGGCTGATGCGGTAGTAAAATCAATTGTGTATACGTCAAGTGCTGAAAGTATTGTTGAAGTAGTTAATGGCGTTGCCGTTGCTAAAAGTGTAGGGACAGCTTGGGTAACTGTAAATATTAATTCAGGTGAGGCCTTTGCGAC
>DNGE01000089.1:2220-5173 GCA_003486705.1 Bacillota bacterium | reverse complement strand
TGGAAATAATGGAGAAAATCCAGACAACGGAAATAATGGAGAAAATCCAGACGATGGAAATGATGGAGAAAATCCAGATGATGGAAATGGTGGAGAAAATCCAGACGATGGAAATAATGGAGAAAACCCGGACGATGGAAATAATGGAGAAAATCCAGATGATGGAAATAATGGAGAAAATCCAGACGATGGAAATGATGGAGAAAATCCAGACAACGAAGATGATGGAACAAATCAAGGGCCTGGAACAGGAGATAATTCAATCGTGACTGGTTTAGCAGGTGGATCTATGTTAATCACAGCTGGTTGTGTCTGCGTTCTTTTAGGAATTAAACTAAGAAAGAAAAAAGATGAATAATTAATAGATTAAGATTAAATAAGAGGAGAAGGAATCTAAATTAAAGATTGCTTCTCCTTTTTTATAACTTAAAAACATATGCCAACTTTAATTGTAATGAGTGTATATCGCAAATATGAAGAACGTTTTAGTGAGTGCCTATAGCCCTGTTTCAGACTTCACCCAAACCACTCAAATCAACAAAGTGAAAAAATAGTCACCATAGTAATAACTGTTATCATATTGATTTAATTGTATAATGTGTGTAAAATTAAGATGTAAAATGAATAGGCAAAATAAGGGAAACCTTATGACGCAAAGCTAAAGGGGTTAAGGCATTCGCTATACCAGCCAGTTGCTAAAAGTCATGTTGACTTTTATTGAGGATACAGAATCTATCCTTATTCGGTGTAGTCTATCTCTTTGTATAGACTTGCTTGCGACCTATCTATTTTTATACGAGTTATATAATAGGGAGGAATTTTGAAATGAAACAAGTTACGAAGAAATTCACGGCTTTAGGATTATGTATGTTAACGATGAGTACATCAATCTCTCCACTTATGACACAAGTTCAGGCGAGTGCCATTGTTAGTCAAGAAGTTGCTAACGATCTAACGCCAGCTATCTCATCAGTGGCTTATTCTGATTTAGTTTTAGGTGATGGTGCGGTAAACTTTAAGGTTAATTTACCTGAAGGTGTAAAACTGACAACATCAAACCCATCTTTATTTAGTACTTATGTAACACAAAACTACGATATTTCAATTTCTGAAGGGGTTGCAACGTCAAAAAGTTTCTTTGTTATTAATGTAAACTGGGCTAATCAAGGTGTAGCTTATAACGGTAATTGGGAATTTAATATTGATGGAAAAGCATTTACAGATGGAAAAGCTAGAAGTTTTGAAATTGAGGTTACAAATGATTTAGTTGCTGGAACGCCTGTTGTGTATACGAATGTAGATCAAGGTGTGACAGTTGAACAATTAAATCAAGGATTTGATCTTGTCATGAACATTCGTAATGCTAGATTTAATACAAGCTGTTTTGGAAACTTAATTCGAGTAAGCATGATGAATACATCAAATATTTATGGCATTTATCCACTTGCATATTGCAATAGCTTAAATCAATCACAAGTTAAAATGTATGTACAAGCTATGAATGGTGTAGAGTCTTGGAAAACTCACTTTGAATTCAAACTTGAAGGAGATGCAATTTATTCTTCAGTCCCAATCACAGTAAGAATTCCAATCATTCGTTAATGATTTAACTATATAGGGCCGATCGTCATATTCTAATGAATGGTCGGCATTGTTTATCTATCTCAACTAATACAAATAAATGAAGCCCCTAATCTCAGTAAAGATTAGGGGCTTTTCCTATGGCGAAGTTTACAGAAAAAAGAGCGCTTGCGCACTCTTAAATTGTTTGTCCTTTAACCGGTAATAATCGGTCTCCAAATTCATTTGTCAATTTTTCAGGTCGATATGAATGGATTGGGACTAATAATTTTGGTTTGATGGTGTTGATGACCGTCATTAAATCTTGTGGGTGCGCATGTCCGCTACATAAAGCCAACACAAATTCAATGTCGCGTTCTTCAAAACTCTTCACAAATGGCGCGTACATTGGATCAAAGTCACCTAATGGTTGCGCGTTTGAATGAATGTAAATCCCACCCGATTGCAATTGGTCAATGTAGTTATAAGCTTGTGTATCTAACTGCCAGACATACTCAGACTGATCTTGCAACAACGTCTCAAAAGCCACTTCCATCTTAGAATTAAGACCATATGCTTTATCATCTAATTGGTAGTAGTAAGCATCAATACCAGTTCCTTGTTTAACAACGTAAGCAGAATAAGCATCTAGAACCACTGTTCTTGGGCACGTTTTGATAAGTTGAACAATTCGCTCAATATTGGCAATATAATAATTAAAAGTGATTTGCTTATTCGGGTTAGCAGCTACGAGATGATTGATTGTTTCTAGTAAGGCTGGCTCGTTTTTAACGTGCTCATGATTAGGCTCTGCTTCGAGGTCTTGGAATGACACGCTCACGCCTTCAATCATTAAGACATCGCAGTTTTCTGCTTCGCGACAGAAGTTAAACGTATCGTCTTTTCGGTATCCGTGAATACGTAAGTCTCCCGTATACGCGATTGTTAAATCAGGCGTTTCAATGACTAAACCGCATGACCCATAAGCATCATGGTCGATTGGCATCACTTTGACTTTAATTTGACCAACTGTGACGATCTCATTTTCTTTAACACCCGTAATGTCGCGCGTATTGTTTTCTCCTTTTTTATTGTATAAAGGGAATAAGAAATCATCATTGATGTTTAATGTATTTAATAATGATTTTGTTCCTTCTAATGTATAGCATGGAACACTTGGATTTAAGTAGTTAATAATTTTTGTATGATCTAAGTGCACGTGAGATAAAAACACGGCTGTATGCTCGAAATCATCTGGTGTTGAACGATATCCGACTAATGGAATTTCTGGGTCAAACATATTGTTTACATAAGGCACTAAGTTAGCATCTAATAACTCTTGTAAAGTAGTCGGTTGCACATCCATAGCTGGATTGTACTCACTTCCAAAATC
>DNGE01000089.1:1539-2006 GCA_003486705.1 Bacillota bacterium | reverse complement strand
CCAGCGTGAAACGTAATCTTCGTTTTTTTATGACTTAACGGCATGGTCACAACTCCTTTTATCTCATTTTCTAATCTCTTGTAAAGTATGACGAGTCGTTCCTATAAGCCCCACGGAGACGGCTAAAACCAATGAACTAGCATCTAGATAAGGTAATAAAATCTATCATCTCATAAGATATAGCGGATACAATAAACCAGATAAAAAAATCTACCTATCCATTATTAAACTCAATTGGTTAATTTTGTCGCACTTTGTCAACTCCATTATATATGTAAAATCTGGATAACGTCAATGAAGTCCGCTTCAGAATATGATTGGTAAATTATTGAATAAAAAATAAGGAGATAGAAAATCCCAACCAGCAAAAAAAGACAGTCCAAACTTATGTATGACAACCATTGGATAGATATTAATGCAATAAAGTAAGACCCACATCATCAGGTTAAAAAACACACAAATTCAAC
>DNGE01000089.1:796-1319 GCA_003486705.1 Bacillota bacterium | reverse complement strand
GCCACCCTCAAAATCAAAAACACATAAATTCAACCGTTAACCTCAAGGTGAAAAACACATAAATTTAACCGCTAACCTCAAGGTGAAAAACACATAAATATAACCGTTAACCTCAAGGGCAAATACACACAAATTCAATCCCCACCCGCAAGGTGAAAATTACACAAATTTAAATGTAATCAGTTACGTGCTAAACACATCAATTNNTCATCAAGATTACAAACAGTTCAATTCAATGATTACGAATATTTCATTCAAACTGAATTGCATACCTAAATATGAAATGTGCAAGCATTGTAAATTCTTTATCACAACCTAATTTCATGCCTAAACAGGAAATAAATTAATGATGAAATGATTATTTAGCAACTAATTATTAAATGTTAATTTTCAGTTAAGATTGTTAATATATTGTAAATAATATTGAGTATTAGAAATAGGATGAGTATGATGGAAACAACGTCATGTGTTTGACGAATGGCATAAAAGTATTTGGTGTGGAGGTTAACTTAATTCAATGTAT
>DNGE01000089.1:0-544 GCA_003486705.1 Bacillota bacterium | reverse complement strand
TTATGAGGGTGAGGGTGGTTGAATATACGAGGTGGAATGAGTTTTAAATGGGAAGCATATGATATCTAATAGAGAGAACGGGTGGGAATATGAGGTTAGATTATAGACGAACATTTTTTATTGGATTTGCATTTTTATCGATTGCGGCATTTTGGCAGATGTATGATAGTATTGTGCCGTTAATGTTGCAACAGAGTTTTGAGTTGAATGAGACAGTGACGGGATTTATTATGTCGCTTGATAATATTTTGGCGGTGGTGTTGTTACCGATAATGGGAAGTTTTTCGGATAAAGTGGACACGCGCCTTGGAAAACGAACGCCGTTTATTGTGGTGGGGACTATATTTGCAATCATTGCGATGATGTTACTTCCACTGGCAGATACGAAGGGAAGTTTAAGTTTGTTTATTGTCGGACTTGGTGTGACGTTACTGGCAATGGCCTTGTATCGTTCGCCGGCGGTTGCCTTGATGCCTGATTTAACGCCAAAGCCGTTAAGAAGTAAGGCGAATGCCATTATAAATTTAATGGGTGCTGTTGGGGG
>DNGE01000067.1 GCA_003486705.1 Bacillota bacterium | reverse complement strand
TATCATTATTGGAATTAAATTGTTCAAATTCTATTACACTTCCGTTATAAATATCTGAAAGTAAATTAATAGAATCTTCTCTATTTCTCGTCAAAATAATTTCCGAGTTATCTTTTCTAAAATCTCCTTCTACTTTATAACCTATATCCTCCCATTGATCTTTACGTGTATAACCGGTCAACATCCCATCTTTACGAAACCACCCCATTCCTAAAGCATGAGCTATCGGTAAAATTTCGTGTGGGACACGGTAACATTTTTTCATTACCTCAGATTTCTTTATTCCACCTTTATACACAGCCCCTTTTCCAAGTACTTCATCATCTCCAATAATTTCTTTCCAACTTGGAATAATATTGTTATCTAAATTTTGCAACTCATCATAAGCCCATACTAATCTTCTAATTTTTTTTCCTTCGACATCATGTTGCTTAAGTGAGTGGTATGCCATAAAGTAAAATGAATGTTGACCTTTATACAGTTGTTCTGGTGGAGCAATGAGATCTTGTCCTTCATCAATTAGTATGACATCATAAATTCTCTTTAAATTACCATTTAAATTCTCTAACAGAATCTTTGAAATATAATTTATCTGCGTTCCCATCGAAACAAACCCTTTAAATTCTTTCTTACAGTCTTCAACCGTTAAAGGTTTTATAAAGTTTTCATTCGCAACTGAAGAATACAAACCAGGTTTATGTTTCCCTCCCCATGCATGCATAACTTGTAAATTAGAATTAGGGTCGTAACATACTTCTCCATTACTAAAAGCTTTCAAATACATATCAATTGTTCTAGTCACAATATCATACAAACTCCGTGTATAAAAGGTATAAACAATCTTCCATTCAGGATATTTTAAATGCATATACGCAGCCTTTTGACATAACAACAAAGTCTTTCCTGAGCCGGCAATCCCTCTAATCCGTTGTGGTCCAGGTGCAATACTTTTTCCAATTCCTTCTTGTTGTAAGTCAATCTGAAGCATCTGTGTCTTTAAATCATTAAGTACTCTCCCTTTTGTTCCTTCTGGTAGAAAAGAATCTTCATCCTCTACATGTACACCTTCATGTCCTAATATCGATTGCGCTAAAATGAATTCTTCACGTGTTAGGCTTTGCCCAATCTTTAATAGATCCATATTTAACAAAAGGTATAACAGCCTTTGTTTTGTTAAATCATCTTTAAATATAATAGGCCAATTAGTTGTAATTTCAGCAAAACCCTTATCTTCCCATTCCTTGCAACTAATGTATGGCAACACAACTAGCCCTCTCCCTTTTACTTTTCCTCTCAAATTACCCTCTACTTCAAACTTGGCACTTATAATAGAATAAACATAATCATTCACTTGATTAATTGGATTTACTGTTTTTTCATAACAATCTCTTAAATACCAATTATTTGGTTCGATTTTCTCAATTTGATTAATAGTATATCCCTTTACTTCAAAAACAACTAGCCCTTCATTTTGATCAAGTAATATTATATCCGGTTCCCGTCTTTTTCCACCCATCGACTTATAAAAAGGATACTTCGAATAACCTAAAACATTTCTAGCATTAAACGCTTCTTTTACCCGTTTCCATACTATTTCTTCTGCTTTACCCCCTGCATTCTCAAAATTATCTCCCGGAACAAAATATGCCAAAACAATTCCTCCTTTCATTATTATTACATAATATTCAAATAAAATATGTATTATGTGTTTTCAAGCTATGATTGATTTTAGATATTAAAAATGCCCATAAAGTTAGACTAATTATGCTACCTCTATGGGCTTGAATATCTAAAATGTTAAGGCATACCAAAATATGCAGAGAGTTAAACTTAGCCTGTAGCGGCTTACTAATCGCTTAATTAGCTATTCCACATACATCCCCAAATACTCAAAAAACAACGGCTCAAGCTCCGTCTTGCTGAGCATTGGAAACAGCACAACTGGATAGCTTTTGTTAAATTCAAATAACACGCGGCGGCCGACGCGCTCGTCTTTGCCTAAGTCGTCGCGCCATGTAATCTTCTGCTTTAGCACAGCTGATAAATCGTGCTCATGAATAATGTCTAAAATGTTAATCATGAACTCTCCGTTGCGGAAGACCTCGTACTTTAACATATAATTGAACATGTCGAGGTTGTTTGCGATGAGGCGGAAGATGACCACACTCTCTACGTGATGATTTTGAATGAAATCACTGTTTTCGCAAACGTTATCATCGACACTGTGTGCTACCATTTTTTTCTAGAGTGAACACCTTTTGCATTACGATTATTTTTAATGAATAAAATGAAATATGCTACTTTAGCATGCAAAAAAACATGAGATGAATCGTCCGCTTCACCTCATGTTTTTGATTTATAGCTTCATTCAGCCCACCCGTAAAAAAAGTTTATCTGACAGAGAATCGAAGTTTAACATTCAATATTAATCTAATCCTTTGCACACTTTGGCGAGTGTCTTGTTAATTTCTTTAATATTCAAATCGCTATTATATTCCATTCCATTCAGCCAATCGAACACGCTGTCGAACTCTTCATCGTTCGGATCCTTTAAAACCTCAAGCAACTCTAAATATCCACCCACGCCGCCACAATCCTCAGGAGGGCACACACCGTGAGCATAAACACAAATCGGATACGTTTTTCTATAGTTCGGTACATACTTCTCTAATACAATACGATGCTTCCAATAGTCTCCTAAATCATAAATATACGTAACGTCATGAGCAAACGATAAATAATCCGTAATTATTTCATTTTGACTAAGTCTGTAATCTACTTGTCTAATAGCGTGATTTTCCATCCCTGGAAAATGCATTGTAAAGTCTTCTAATTCCTTCATCTGATCAATCTCCTCTTGATCAAACAATAACATCAGATTTTTATGTTCCAATTCAAATTGATATAAATGAGCATCTCCCCACCCCATTGCGCTCATGATAACATGATGTAACGCATGAAATGAAAGTTGACTCGGTACAATGAGACGTCGCCAAACACCTAGTTCTTCTAATTCTATTCTAATTTGTAACCCCGCCATTCTTTACCTCCTATTGGTATGGATTCATGAAAAAAAATTCTGGATATTATTCACAGCTTATTATGACCCACTATTCCCTATCTTAAACAACTCAACTTGCTTCTACTCAAATACCTTTTGCTAAAACAAGATACGGAAATTTAAGTTTTGGTTGCAACGGTAAAATATCTTCTACCGTTAATTTAAACGAAACTTCCATTCCATAATCGAAAACATAATGAAACACTTGATTCTTTTTCAAATTAATCCCACTTAACTTAACACGATCTGTACCTCCACCCATAGGCCCACCTGTGTAGACACAACTTCTGTCCTTGGGATTCACAGATAAATTAAATTCATGCAGATGATCATCTTCTATATCAAAATGAATCATAATCGCATCGTGTAAATCAGCTAATGTTTGCTTCGGTGACACATAGACTCGAATCCATTTACGACCGGTTAAATTAATTTTTAATTGATACATCCTTTTTTCTAAATCCAGACACGTTGACTCTTCTTCTACATGCGATAAATCTTTATCCAACTCAACTTTAACGTCGAATAAATCTTTCAACCCTTGATACAGTGATTTTTCTCCTAACCTTTTTAACTCTAAATGATGTATGATCACCGCTGTATACAAGTAACTCCAATCCATAATGCCTAGTTTTAACACCAATCGCGAAACTTCTTTCCCAAGACAAGTTGCTCGAAATGTTACAGACTCTCCATTTAGACTTATGTCTTGGGTGCACCAACCGAAATAGACATACGCATTAAGAATATCGAAGCCCCCTGACATATAACCTTGCTCTATCTCGTCATTAAATAAGATTTCATCTATTTCACTATTTTCTAATTGAATAAGACCCGTCATAAAGATTAACATTTTATTAATAGAGTACCCTTCAAAGTTACCTTTTCGCCAATACTGATCAACTAAAAAACTATATTTATGAACATCAGAAAACAAATCGAATGATTGCTTTTTCAAGGTTGGTCTCATTCTAACCTTTCCTTTTTCATCATGTTCTAACACATAAAGTTCACTAATCAATAATAATTCAAAAATAAAAGTCAAATACGGGTAAGCCCCCATTCGCTTCGTTGGCTTTTCAACAACCTCAACTCTACTCATTTGTTGATTCAACGCAAAACAGTCTTTTGGCGCTAAATGCATCGCTTTATTGGTTAATACCGGTTGATTTTCGTTTAAATATCGCTCAAATAATTCAATATCCTCAAGTAATGTGATATTTAACCGATTATTTTTTTCTTGAAGCATTTCTAACATCCTCCTGTTGCTAAACTCACTGCTTTCATACCCCATTCTGTTAACCATCTGTTTAAAATTTTGAATAGGCTGAGCCTCAATTCAAGCTTTTCACTTTCGTGTAGTCCTGTCTGAATAATCACATTCAACGCACCGCTAATTTTTATTCAATAAGGTTAACATTTTGCGTAATAACCAAAACGGATGCAGTATTGCAAACCCATAATAAGAGCCTTTTATCAGCATCAGACCATCATTTTAATCTAGTCCGACTTTCACCCTATTAACTGACCTTTTCAAGTAAACCTGCTCATTAGCGCTTTATTCTTTTCAACACCAAATCATTACGATTTATTTTGAAGTTTTGATTTAAGGCGTTCATAATCTGACCCGCCTGTTCAATATGGCGTTCCTCTTTTGCCAAGCTTAAATAATTATATAAATTCGTTGGCAACCCTTTATACTCTTGAGGGGTCATCAGTTCTTTTAAGGATTCTGAGCAAACAGAAAGTGTCGCATTTGATTCCCACTCTTTTTCTGATAAATGATAAATTTCCTCCATTACTTGGGTGAAGATTGTAACATGTGGTACAAAATAATTTCTGAACTTTGGATTCATAAAAGCTTTGTATTCTGAAAATAATCCATCAGCATATGCCATAACCTCTAACATTGCATTCATCTTCAAATCTTCTAGCACATCATCGATAATATCATCAGAAGGCAATTCGCCATCTAATTCCATTGCTTCGTCCAAAATTGTATCAAAATATTGTTGTGCCGTTGCTGTTACAAACTCAAATCCTTCAAAGAGACGACAGTTAATGCCAATCTCTTTTGCAAGTGCTGACACAGCTCCAAGATATTTTTCATTTTCTACTGCAATATGCGTTGGACGATGTCCCAGCTCAATTAATTGACTCGCTAAATGTGATTGAATGTTTTTCTTCATTTCCGATACATTCGTTAAAATAAGTGGCGCCATCTGATCCCCTTCATAATCAAATTCAAACAACGTAATATGAGGATATCCCAAACGCCCCTCAACATCATTTAAAAATGGTGTTGGTGCATACAATCCAATTATCTCTAACGTCAAAGGTAACTGCGGTAACCTTTTAATTTTTTCCAAGCGGAACTCATCGACCATAAGCGGTTCTTTTTCAGCTGTTGGCACTGCTTCAACTGAATACGGAATCGCTGAACCCATTGACGAACGCAACACAATAACATCATCCTCTTCAGGATACATGCGTGAGGCCAACTCAAAGATACTATCTACAACCCCTCGTTTAGCTGTCAACTCACTAAATGCAACTAAGCACCCCATAATCACTGCAAAATCGGACGTTTGATTAACTCTATCATCATACATTCCGTTGACATATGATTTAAACATCGGCCATCTTTTCTTTCCTCGAAAACTCACACCCGCTGCCTTAATAAAGTCATAGTCCATAGACTCTAACTCGTTACGATTAGAAAAGTGAATAGCAAATCCATCAAGCGATGCAAATAATTTTAATTTATCCATAAAGCTCATCCCTATGTTATCAACAGTTAACAAGCCAAATAACTCATTAAACGCGTGATAACCATCTACACCTCTTCCAATGCTAAATGTTAAGCCGGCAACTTCATCGTAAAAAGCCTTACAAAAATAATCTAAACCTGTTGCAATATCTTGTACATGTAATGTTAAATCATTATACTCATTTGAACCTGAATGGTGCTTACCAAACCCACGACACCATTCTAATAGCTCCGTTGCACTAAATTCTTGTTCTATTTTTTTTGTGTTTATACTAATCATGACACACTCCTTTTTAACTAAATCGTGCTTAAATATTCAAGCACCACACTGTGTTGACTCTGAACAGACTTCCTTAATACCAACACCATAGTAACTCAAGTATTTGACACTATTCTTTTAGTATGCGCATGTTATCGTATCACATCAACTCTTTTAATTCATTGGTAAATTATTGAATTAAGTTCTCGTTTTGTGATTTTTATCTTCATAAAAAGACGTTCAATATTCCTGAACAACTCATTAATAAATAAAGATATGGCTAGCCTAAAAAATCTTTTTTAATAGAGTCCTGTCATGACAATAGACAGGTTTTAGCGTGTATAATAATATAACTTATTTTCTTACTGAAGATTTTTATGTATTTTTCAACACTTCTTTCCAATTATCTGGAAACCCTAAATATTTTAATCGAACAAAGGGATGATGTTTAATTTCATTTTCTAATGAATCAAGAAAATAATTCCATACTTTATCATCTAAAATTAACTTCCAACTATTCTAATAGATATAATAATAGACTTCTCAGCTTAGCATCAAACTGGTATAGTTCTATTACATTCTCAAAAGTTACATTAGGATAAAAAATATTATCCTTTCTTAGCGTTAATGTATACCCCCTAGTCAATAATAATTTATGCGACGAAAAATACTGATTGGTACTGTTTTATCTTGAATTATTAAACCTCTTTGTTTTAACAATTCAATTTGTTCATCGATACTTAAAAATTGCTTAATTTGACTCATAATTTACCCCTTTAAACGACAAAAGTCCTACCTTGGTACGCATACATTTTGCAGAGGCTTGGTAGGAACTATTACTTATACCATATGTTATTTTTTTAAAACTGTCAATTATTTTATTCAGAATACATATACATTACTTATGTTAGAACCAATACTAACCATAAGTTAATTACCTATTATTGGATTATTGGAAATTTAACTTTTGACTGTCCAGTAAAATTTTGAAAATAAAAAAACTATCTGGTCGCTTTACTG
>DNGE01000046.1:5244-5786 GCA_003486705.1 Bacillota bacterium | reverse complement strand
ACTTTATTCTTAAAATCTGGCATATATGGCGTTCCCGCTAGCTTTAAAAAACATCGGATATTTCCACCCACAGCTACTCCACTCAATTGATTACCTTGAATCCACTCGACTTCAATATCAAACAAATCGCTTTTCTCATCAAAGAAAGTACGTTTAAAATTCTCAATTTGTTGGGCCCCATCAAGCCCAACTAAATTTCTTATTTGATACAAGTAGGTTTGTTGATTTGTTTTTGCATATAAACCGTTGAGGATAACCGATAAATCGCTATATCCGAAAAATGGTTTGTTAGATTGTTCAATAACTTGAAAATCTAAATACGGCAGCACGCCATTTGCTAAGTCTCCTCCGGAGACATCAAAAATGGCAGCCATCTCTTTATCTTCATAAAAAGCCATGAGCATCTCAGCTTTTTCTTGATCACTGGCATGAAGAAAACCAAAGAGTTTTTTAGCTATTACCACATGAAGCCCCATGGATTCCAGCACCGTGACTAGCTCATCCATCACGGGATGAAGCTTCTCATTTAATCCGTTTGATAA
>DNGE01000046.1:0-4981 GCA_003486705.1 Bacillota bacterium | reverse complement strand
TGCTTAAATATTCCCATTTGTTTTAGGTTATTTAATCTATTCAGTCTAAGTATTTCTTAACCACCTCATAGTGTTGCAAAATATCTTCGTATTTATAAAAGCGACAATTAGCCGGTGATGTGGACGGAAGTTGTTTGGCCTCAATCTGCGTTTTAGGATAAATGTGCTTTTTGTATAGTTGAAACGCTTTGGCTCCTGTCGTAAAAATCGCTTGAATAGGCGCATCCTCTAAAATAACGCTCAAATCATTTGGCACTGGATTTTTGATTGTACTATCATCCGCTCCTTTTATGTCGCAGCTTTGTAACACATCCCAAAGTGCGATGTGATGTCGGTATAAAAATGCTTCTTTTTCTTCTATCGTTTGGGGGATTTCTTCTTGAAATAAATCACTCATCACTTTCCAAAATTTATTTTGTGGATGCCCATAATAAAAACCGACTTCACGTGATTTTGGAGACGGCATGGTCCCTAGCATTAAGACTTTAGATTGTGGATTAAAGATTGGGGCTAGTGTATGTGAA
The DNA here is from genome assembly GCA_003486705.1 of Bacillota bacterium. Lineage (GTDB taxonomy): Bacteria > Bacillota_I > Bacilli_A > MOL361 > Turicibacteraceae > Turicibacter. The sequence goes on along the minus strand of DNGE01000046.1, from coordinate 4,457 downwards.
ACGTGTTCACTCATAATCACCACTCCTTTCAAATTCTTTTTTTATTATAGCACATTCCTATTTAACTCATACGAGATGTGCAAGTTCCCCCCTATACTTTGCGAACAAATGTGTGTTATAATTTTTAAAAAATTATGTGATAAAGTGAGGACTGATGATGGAATTAACGTCTATTTTTTCTCTATTAAACAATCAACAACAAACTGCCATTGAAGAAACTGAAGGTTATATTCGTGTGATCGCAGGTGCAGGCTCTGGAAAAACAAAAACCTTAACGCAACGTTACTTATATTTAGTCACACAAATTGGGGTGGAACCTTCAAACTTACTCTGTGTGACGTTTACAAATAAAGCAGCCAATGAAATGAAAAAACGAATTCGCCAAGTCATCGGTGATGGTGATTTAGGTTATATTTCAACCTTCCACGGTTTATGTGTGCAAATTTTAAAGGAAGATATCCACACCGTATCTTTTCCAAGTCATTTTATTGTCATTGATCGTGAAGATGTTAAAGATATGTTGCAACGTATTTTTATTGAGCTTGAACTGAGTTCAAAGGATTATAATTTCTCAAAAATTATGAATATGATTTGTGATCGTAAATGTAGCCTTGCCTATTTAGAGGATTTCTTGGCACTCGATTTAGAGCAATTGAGAACTAAATTTTTAACTTCTACTCATAATGAAGATAAGATTTTTTTCCGTTATTTATATGAGCAACGTAAAAATTATGGATTGGATTTTGATGATTTAATTATTTTTGTCCTCCATATCTTTAAACAATTCCCAAACGTCGCGTTAAAATGGCAGGAAAAATTGGAATATATTATGGTTGATGAGTTTCAAGATATTGATGGCTTGCAATATGAACTCGTCTCTATTTTAAGCCAAGTTCATGGGAACTTATTTGTCGTGGGTGACCCTGACCAAACGGTTTATTCATGGCGTGGTGCCAATGTGAAATATATTTTAGAATTTGATCAACAATTCCCTCATGTTCAAACCATCTTTCTAAATCAAAACTATCGCTCTAATCCTTCTATTTTGAACGTGTCAAACTCCCTTATTCAAAAGAACAAACAACGTCTGGAAAAACAACTGATCCCTACAAAAGAAACCCCAACTCCTGTTTATTATTATCACGGACAAAGTGCAAAACAAGAAGTGGACTGGGTCATTGATGAGATTCAAAAGCTTCATGAAAAAGGGGTCTCGTATCATGAGATTGCTATTCTTTACCGATCTCACTTTTACTCTCGCGGATTTGAAGAACATTTAACCCAATCTGAAATCCCCTATACGTTATTTAATGGCGTCGAGTTTTATAAACGGAAAGAAATTAAAGATATCCTCTGTTATTTAAGGATGCTTGTTTATCAAGATGATTTATCTTTCTTGCGTATTATTAATACGCCAAAGCGTAATATTGGGGAAAAGCGTTTAGCTGTTTTACAAGCTGAGGCATTTGATCATAATATTAGCTTGTATGATGCATTGCAATTGAATTTAGAAACACCACTGTTTAAATCTACAGAGGCTGCCGATTTTATTCAGTTAATTTATCAATATACAAACACCTATAAAGACTTAAAGTTAAGTGAATTATTCTCGCTACTTTTAAATCAAAGTGGCTATGAGGCAATGCTTCGAAGTAGTGGGGATCAAGACCGTTTGGATAATCTAGCTGAGTTAAAGCAGTCGCTTTATGAGTATGAGAATAATGCGGGTGAAGACTATTCGCTTAGTGATTATTTAACGAAGATTGCGCTGTATACGGATAGTGAAAAAACAGCAACGTCAAGCTCGATTAAGATGATGACGGTTCATACGGCTAAGGGATTAGAATTCCCCTATGTGTTTGTGTGCGGTTTAAGTGAAGGGATTTTTCCAAGTAAGAAGACGAATACGGCTGAGAAGATGGAAGAAGAACGTCGTTTGGCTTATGTGGCTTATACGCGCGCCATGGAACAACTGTATTTAAGTGATGCCCAAGGTGTTAACTATGATAATTCATTCCGATACCCTTCTCGCTTTATTTTTAATATTGATAAGCCGTTATTAACGTATGTTCATGAATTAGATGAGCATTTAGTCAGTGAAGCGACGAATTATATTGCGTATACAGAAGGTCGATTAAATGTAATTTTAACTGATTTACAAGTTGGTGATGCGGTCAAACACTCTATCTTAGGTGTTGGCTCGGTTGTTGAAGCGATCAGTGGCGAACCGCGCTGTAAGGTCCAATTTGAGAGTTTAAAAACAACGCGTACGATTCGCACGAACTTGTTGGAGAAGTTAAGTTAATGGCTTTCATCACTTTATTATCTTTTTGATATAAAAGTAATCAAATAAATTAAAAATGACATATAATCAATATAACAATATGAGATATTTTTACGCTAAAAGGAGGTTCCGCCAATGAATTATCACGTTACGATTCGTCCTGTAAAACTTGGAGATGAAAAAACTCTGGCTTATATCCAAACAGAGTCCTGGAAAACAGCATTTAGTCATATCCTGTCTAAAGACGATTTGGATAAGTACACGAATTTAGCCAAAGCAGAAGAGATGTACACGATGTTATTAACTCAAAATTACCGCAAGGGATTTATCTTATTTCTTGATGATAACCCTCATTGTATTGCGTATTGGGATAAAAGCAGAGATGAGACAATGGCCGAGTATGCTGAACTTATTTGTATCCATAGCTTAGCTACTCATTGGGGTAAAGGATACGGTTCAAAGATGATGGATTTTCTCTTAACTCAAATGAGAGAAGAAGGTTTCAAGCAAGTTTTGTTATGGGTGTTTGAAGACAATCATCGCGCACGTAAATTCTATGAAAACCATGGGTTTGTGTTAAGCGATAAAACAAAAAAGTTTTGTGATGCTATTGAGGTTATGTACGTTAAGGAACTTTAATGACTCTACGTTGAACCATTACTTTATTGCCATGTTAATAAGCCAAAAAGCCGAGCATTTGATGTGCTCAGCTTTTTTTGTGTGTTAGTATGGAATTCCTCTTTAACAAACTTTGAGTATTTATAGACCCGACTTAGTCTTTAAACACATCAAAATTCCCTTCACGAATATGCGCAACCAATTCAAGAGGGACACCTAATTTTTCTGATAATGTCTCGTCATCTAATGTTTCAAGCAAACGATTCGCAATGCGAATCATCATTTCCTCTTTTCCAATTTCAATCCCATCTTCATACCCTAGCTTATACCACGCTTCTTGCATTTTACTATTCGGTGTCACTTCAGCATCATCTAAATCATACACTTTATGAATTAAATGATTCACTTGATTTTGATATTTCGATGTCATACAATCACCTTCACCCTACATTAATTTTTCAACCATTAGTTTTACCCAAACCAAATCATAATATTTCATTCACAAAAAAAGAGATGATAATCTCACCAGCTGAGTTATCATCTCTTTAAACCATTATTTCATTAACTTGCAAACCGCATCTGCATAAGCCACTGGGTCTTCAATGCTTAATCCTTCAATTAATAACGCTTGGTTATATAATACATCTGTGAATAATTCAAAACGGTCTTTATCGTTTTCAAATGCTAACTGTAATGATTTAAACACATCATGGTTCACGTTAACTTCTAATACTTTATCCGCTTTAACATTTCCACCGTCTGGCATTGCATTTAAAACTTTTTCCATCTCAATTGAGATATCTCCTTCATTTGCTAAGCAAACAGGATGTGATTTTAAACGATTAGACGCACGAACTGTTTTAACTTTTCCACTTAAAGCAGATAACATTTGATCGAATAACCCTTGGTTTTCTTTCGTATCTTGCTCATCTTTTTCTTTATTTAAATCTAAGTCCGCACTCGAAACCGATTTAAATTCTTTCTCTTTGTAGTTCATTAACATCTTAATCGCAAACTCATCTACTTCATCCGTGAAGTATAAAATTTCATACCCTTGATCTAAAATCGCTTCTGTTTGCGGTAACTTTTCAATACGACTAATTGATGCCCCCGTTGCATAGTAAATATGTTTTTGATCTTCAGGCATAGAAGACACATACTCATCTAATGTGATTAATGATTTATCTTTTGATGAGTGGAACATTAATAAATCTTGAAGCACATCTTTATTCGCACCGAAATCAGAATACACACCATATTTTAATGTACGACCAAACGCTTCATAGAACTTTTCATAGTTTTCACGTTCGTTCTTTAACATTTTTTCTAATTCATTTTTAATCTTCGTTTTAATATTTTTCGCAATTAATTTCAATTGACGATCATGTTGTAAAATTTCACGTGAGATATTTAAAGATAAATCTTCTGAATCCACGATCCCTTTAACAAATCCAAAGTAATCAGGTAGTAAGTCTGAGCACTTATTCATAATCATCACACCGCTTGAATATAACTCTAATCCTTTTTCATAATCAGGTGTGTAGAAATCGTATGG
>DNGE01000038.1:3615-6268 GCA_003486705.1 Bacillota bacterium | reverse complement strand
AAAGACTTTTTTACTTTAGACTTCTCCCCCATTTTACTCCCCCGTATGGTTCAATGTATCCTTATCATACACTGCCTCCATACAGGTAGCAATAAAAAATGGGGACAAATACATCGTTTTTACGATTTGTTCTAAGAAAATAAACATTCGTTCTATATATGTACTTCCTTCTATCTTTAGCGATATAAACATGTGTTCGCTACTGTGTCTATAACTAGAGCACTCCGTACCTATTAATTTGCAATGACATTAAAGAGTTGAACAAATTCTGAATTTGTAATGTGGTAAAAATTATTTTTAACAATAGTCGGATCATCTGTAATAATGCCATCAACCCCATCGTAAATAGTCCGAACCATTTTTTCTGGTTCATTTAAAGTCCAAACAAAGATCATCTTATTTGCCGTATGAATCTGGTCGACTAATAGCGAGTGTATGGCGGCGTATTCAAATGCTAAAGCATCAATATCAGGATTTGTTAAAATAGTATCAATTTCTCCAACAAAACCGGTTAATAGTAAATTGGTTTGGCAGTTTAACGATGATTGTTTAAAAAACGTCAGTGTTTGGATGTCAAAGGATGAAATATAAAGAGGTGAATTAAAGCCACTTTCAAGTAATGTTTTAAGGATGATTTGAATCTCGTCTTGATTGTCTGTTTTAATTTCAAGCATGAGCCCTGCTTTTTCGTTAATCTTATCTAACGCCTCTGTTAAGGTTACAATGCTTTCTTTATAAATATCTGGAAAATAAGTTTTTAATGTTAATTGTTGCAACTCATCATAGGGGACTTCATTAATTCGAAGTCTATTTAAGTGATAATCTGTACTATTCGTATTAAATGAACTTAAATAACGATCGTGAAATAAGACAGGCACGCCATCACTGCTCACCTGTACATCCAATTCAATATAATCAGCTTCTGCTTCAATCGCTTCTGTAATACTTGATAAAGAATTACCTGGGGCCCAAAGTGACGTTCCGCGATGTGCAATCGCGAGCGGTTGCTTTAACTCTTTTGGAACAAACGTAAAGAAGTCATGCGTGTCATAAAGAAGCGTTGAAAAATACGCTAACAAAAACATAGCAACACAAATCATGGTTCCCTTAGTTATTCCAGTGTTTTTTTTCACCCCAACACTAGAATGGATGCTTGGTTTCATAAGAATTAAGTCAGCACTCATAAATGCGAGCACTAATGGTGGGACTAAGATAAACAGTAGTCCAGAATACAGACGACGAACAAATGTTTTAATTCCGATAATAGCGGTGTAATAAATATCAAAGCGAATAAAGTAAACAAAAACGGTTGTCAGAACATTGAACAAGAAGACCAATAGAGAAAAGAATAACAGAAGTAACAAGCAAAAGAGGACAGTTTTAATTGAGATTTGTCGTTGCCACGTTTTAAGGAACTGTTGACTCGCAATTTGTTTCTCACTTATATCTCCAATTAAATATAGCCATCGTGCGATGCCCCATAATAACAGAATCGTTATGAAACATACTGCCCAAAAAATAGCTCCATTTTGCTTAATGACATTAAACGCTAATCTAAATACAATAAGATTAGTATGAATGGTTACGAGGTAAATGATCATAAAGACAACAAGATAAGCTAGCATTGTTTTAATGAGCTTACCTTTTCGGTACTTCCAAAACTCAACGGCTTTTTGTTTACTTCTAGACCATATCGTCACCACATCCGAACCATTGTTCGCGAAACAAGACAGCAAAAAGATATACTCGATACCCATCCATAAAATAAAGAGTAACGTAGCAATAATCATGATAAATAGACTTTTAGGATAATGGATGTAAGTTTTTAAAACATTTAGATCGAGATAAGTCATGAAACGGAGATGTAAGGACAGGTGAATCAACTGATTTAGAAGTGGAAGTAAAATAAAAAAACCAATGCCTTTATGAATGACCTCAAATAACAAAATTGAATTCAGGTTAAGATAAATCATCTTAATCATGAGGACGAACTGGTGATTAAGTTTTGTCAGTTTTGTTTTTAACTTTATACGATAAGGTACCATCTGCAACACGTCTCCCTTCTCAATTTGACACTTACTACTGATGAGCATAACTAAATACAATTGACTAGTTGTAAGATAAGCGTCACGTGTATGAAAAACTTTAATCCCCCCTACTTCAACACCTGATCTACGATGACTAGTATTTGCAAATAATTCGACATTAATACTTAGCTCACAACGTCCTCCCCCATTATAAGACAGCTCTTAGCAAAATAAAAAAGGAAAGAAACCTAAGTTTCTTTCCCAACTAATTTAAATAATCAATTATTTTATCTTTAATCTCACTTAAAATCTCTTCTTTATTTTCATTCCAGTCCTCAATCGTTGTCAATTGTGACAGTAAATATTTGTACAACTCCCCTAATACATTTGTAACCTTCTCAATGTTGTAATCATATACAATTTCAACATCATCAATCTCAATTAAGGCATCGGCAAGAAACGCCATAAACGTGTCAATAATTTCAGTGGCATCCTCATCAAATTGAACATACAACGCCTTTTTAGATTTTAATATCAGTGGTGAGGTTGAGTAGCAATGCTCTAAGTAGCCAACAAATTTTTCAAAATCACCCGTATTATCTAAAAAATCAATCGCAAATAACATT
>DNGE01000038.1:619-3376 GCA_003486705.1 Bacillota bacterium | reverse complement strand
CCAATGAAACTCCTTATTCATCACCTCTTGCATATACGTACCAAGCTTTGACGAAAATGGCGTTGAAAACGTTGGCTGCCTCTCAAATACAATAGGCGTATTGAATTCGATTGTCTGGTTAGAAATGTCGGTTAAACGTTGCAAAGCAGAAATTAAGATCTCACCTTGCTCCGTTTCACTATTTCGTCGCTTCGCCTCAAAGGTGTAGTTCATTATCGTTTGACTCGCTTTTTTGATGTTAACGTTCATGCCAATTGATTGTTTAATTTGCTTTGAGAAAATATCGTTACACATTTTGGCCATCATCGTCTCTAGTTGTTGCTGTTGAAACATTTCCGAATTATTTCGCTGTTCAACATTCCGATAAATCGTTAATAACTGCTTATCAAGAAGTGCTAAATTATTTTTTATCGAACCTAACATATCGACTAACAAGGAATCAGATAACATAAAATTATAATTCTTATAAATGATTTTATGCTCAATTTCACCCCAAAACGCATTAACCAGAGATTTAATCTGAAGCTCAAACGGAATATCCTCATCACTATTTAGCATTAAGCCATCCAAGCGATAAATTTTAAAGCCATTTTTCTGTTTTTGTGGTTGACGTCCCTCTAAAGCTAATCGAACATTCGGATTCATTTCATTATAATAGTAGCCATCTTCTCCACACACATTAAAATGTTTCTTTAGCATGCGGTAAATAAGCTTTTCATCCTCTTCAAAACGACATTCAATGCGAATCCCAATCAAATCAGATAAATGGTAAATCAAACGAATAGGATCATGATACTTTTTATAATACCCTTGACGTAAAATCTTCTCTTTTAAACTATCGCGACCCTTTACACGACTCATAATATTTAAATAATCAACTTCATTTATCTCAACAATTTGCCTAAACTCCATTTCAAGTAGCCTTGACATCATATTCAAATGATTTTCTTGCTCATCAAGCGTCAATAACGCACGTTCAATATATTTAAGTTCAGCTAATGACACAATAACCTACTCCTTTAAATTCTGTCTCCTTATAGTTTAACGCTTTTAACGTCACATAACTATAGAAATGCTGTGAAAAAAAAGGTAATTACTGTGTGATAAAACAAGGAATAGTTAAAGCGTACATTAAACAACCTAATACATTTAAGCCCTTCATTCTCCCCTGTTTGATTTGATGCCTGTTATGATGGTGAATACTTTTTTTAGAAGAACCTTTTACAAGTTGGATATTTTTAATAAAAAAAGCCAACCTACTACAGACTATACATAGAAAGGTAACAAACGTATGTTTACAAAAAATGCAACTGAAAATATTTCATTATTAGATGAACAATTAAGAATTGGAAAAACGTTTGATGTTGTCAAACGTGAGGTGGTTATTGGCGGTCGCCAATCCGTTATGTACTTTGTTGACGGATTTATTAAAGATGATTTAGTCCAACGTCTACTTGAAGGCTTCTTTAAAATTACACCAGCCGAAATGGCAAACATCAAGGATTTAACACAATTTTCAAACCAATATATCTCTTATGTTGAGGTAACAGTTGAGAAGAAGTTAGACGCTATTATTACACAAGTCCTTTCGGGGCCAATGGCGTTTATTATTGATGGATTTGACGAAGTCATTATGCTTGATGTCCGCACGTATCCGGCTCGTGGTCCTGAAGAACCTTCGAAAGAAAAAGTCTTACGCGGGTCGCGTGATGGATTTGTCGAAACCATTGTGTTTAACACCGCCTTAATTCGTCGCCGTATCCGTACAGCAGACTTAAGTTTTGAAATGGTATCTGTTGGGTCGTTATCGAAAACAGATGTTGCCATTGGTTATATTGACGGAATTGCAAGCCCAAAAGATATCAATTTAATAAAAGATAAAATTAAAGAGGTCCACGTCAATGCTCTCACAATGACCGATCGCAGTCTTGTAGAGGCCATGAGAAAAAGTTGGTTCAACCCATTCCCAAAAGTGAGATATACAGAGCGTCCGGATGTTGCTGCCGCCCACTTACTTGAAGGAAAAATTGTTGTCATTATCGATAATTCCCCAAGTGTCTTAATATTACCAACAACAATCTTTTCATTTATGCAAGATATAGATGATTACTACGTTCCCCCACTAACAGGAAATTACTTACGCTTAATTCGCAATTTTATTTTACTAGCAACCGTATTTATCACCCCTCTTTATTTGCTACTGACAAAAATTGCACTCACCCTACCAGAAGCCTTTCATATCTTTGCCTTAGAAGAACAACCCGTTGTCCCGCTACTACTACAGTTTCTTCTCTTAGAAGTGGCTATTGATGGCTTGAAACTCGCCTCATTAAATACACCCGACACCCTCGGGATGTCTCTATCTGTTGTTGGGGCATTAATATTAGGAGATATGGCGATTTCAATTGGGTGGTTTTCACCACAAGCTGTCTTATATATGGCAGTCGTCGCGTTAGGTAGTTTTGCTCAACCGAGTATCGAGCTCGGCTATGCAATTAAATTTATGCGACTTATTCTATTATTCCTAACAGCTCTCTTCTCTACCTGGGGCTTTATTGGTGGATTAGTCATCATCCTAATTATATTAATTACAAATAAAACGATTACGGGCGATTCATATCTTTATCCCCTTGTTCCCTTTAATGGAAAAGAACTTTGGAGTTTAATGGTTAGAACGCCAATCGGAAAAGATGAACCATCTCCTCAAAAAAATAAATAATTGAGATTTTATAAACTCATAGAAAGACGCATAAAACA
>DNGE01000038.1:0-418 GCA_003486705.1 Bacillota bacterium | reverse complement strand
ATGTATAAACTCATAGAACGACGCATAAAACAACATAAGAAAACCTCGAGAACAAATGAACTTGTTCTCGAGGTTTTTTGGCTTTATTCCGGCCTAGGTTCAGTCGAATGTTTCTGAGTACCGGCTCAAGTCTAATGTTAAATTGATAAAATATATCTTTTCTTTTAGGTGAATTCACCTAATCAATAATATTTATCAATCATATAATGAGTTAGACATGTCAAGTAGCAGACAACATGTCAATCTGTTAGTTACATCAAAACAAGATATAAAAAATTCTACATTTTATATATAAAATGGTCAATTTTTGCTAACAGAAGAATATTTTATATAGAGCATATGCTAGCCGCTTGCGTGTTAATTAAATATTATTATGCTTATAGAACAGTCATGTTCAAAAATTTAGAATAGGGGGTCA
>DNGE01000051.1:2502-3433 GCA_003486705.1 Bacillota bacterium | reverse complement strand
CACGCCTATTAATACGCGAGGTGTTGTAGCCATGTCGGGTAACTTCGGGTATGAGTTAGATATAACAAAACTTGATGAGGTAGAAAAACAAGCGATAAAAGATCAAATTGTCTTTTATAAAGAAGTTCGTGAAACCATTCAATTTGGTCATTTCTCTCGTTTATTAAGTCCATTTGAAAGTAATACAGTGGCCTGGATGTTTAGTTCTAAAGATGGTGAAGAAGTCGTTGTAAGTTATGTCAAACAATTTGCGACGCCGCAAGAAAAATTTATTTCTTTAAAACTAGTGGGATTAGATGCAACTGCTTCATATGAAGTTGTGGGTGAAGATTTAGTTTTAGGTGGAGACATTTTAATGGAAATTGGATTAAATGTTCCAATGATTGAAGGGGATTATGCTGCGAAAATGTGGCGTTTAAAGAAAGTAAAATAAGCATAGAAAACCGTACGCTATTTTAATAAGCGTACGGTTTTCTAAGCGTTAACTATTGAAAAAAGGCGGGGGTTAAATGAAACATCCATCCATATGGATCCGGGCAGTGCTCATATATTTGATTGGGATGTTAATTCTTCAAACAGGTTCTTCTATTTATATATTAACAAACATCGGTTCTGATCCCTTTACGGTCTTTACTCAAAGCATTGCCAACCAATTAAATTTATCAATTGGGATTGCAAATATGATCATTACGGGTATGTTTTTATTCGTCATATTCCTCGTAGATAAAAAACGAATTAAAGTGGGAACGGTACTAGGGATGTTTTTATCAGGGCCATTTATTGATATGATGATGACTGTTTTGCAAGATATACCGTTTGACACGTTCCCGTTTGTATTAAAGGCTGTGTGTGTCATAGTGGCTTGTGGCATTGGAACGTTTGGATTCTCAGTATTAGTTTGTTCTAATCTAGGGCCTAATCCGAATGATTT
>DNGE01000051.1:855-2222 GCA_003486705.1 Bacillota bacterium | reverse complement strand
TATTAGGTGGGGTTGTTGGATTTGGAACACTTGTTGGAGCATTTTTGCCGGGTCCTATGATTCAACTATATTTAAGCAAACTTCAAAAGCCAATTAGTGTATTTATTGAGGGCAATTATGAGCCAGGGAATGAGAAGATAATAGAAGGATAGATTCTTCTAAATATAAAAAGTGACTGAACGTTTACGAATAGCAGTCACTTTTTTGTTTATAAGGGAGACTTATAATGTCTCATGAGGGTGTGTATTTAAATGTTGTGTTTGACGGAAGTGTTTAGGGCTCACGCTTTTCACTTTCTTGAAAATTCTTGAAAAGGCTAAAGGGTCACTATACCCAACAGAACGTGAAATATCACTAATGGCTAAATTAGTATATTGAAGTAAATGACACGCTTTATCGATTCGATAGCTAACTAAAAATTCTTGGGGTGACATATCAAGTTTTTGTTTGAATAAATGGGTTAAGTAGCTACGGTTAACGCCAATATAGTTTGCAACATCTGTGATTTTTATTGTATTTGTATAGTTATTTTGAATAAAAGCAATTGCTTTTTCTAAATACGATTCGGTTGCTTTATAACCAGTATGGGACTGTTGATTATTTTGTTGGGATGTCAACTTTGACATGAATAAATATAGAAGTCCTTGCCGTTCTAATTCGTTTGAAATGGAGCTACTATTTAATTCTAGCATTTTGAAGACGTAATCTTGAATATCACTTCCATCTTCAAATTGGAAGACTAATTGATCTTCATTTAAATTTGCTTGTTCTAAGTAAGTCGCTGCTTTTACGCCATTAAATCCAATCCAAATATAGTGCCAGGGGTTTTGTTTATCAGCTTCATAATACGTTACCGTATCTGGTGTAATAAGAAAGCCTTGATTTTTTTTGAGGTGATAAACGTTTCCGTTGGCTTCATATGTTCCTTCACCATCTAAAATGAAGTGTAATAAATATTGGAATCGTACAGCGGGTCCGAACCCCTGTCCTGGTAGGCAAGCTTCACTTCCGCAATAGCATAAAAATAAGTCTAAATTTTGTTTGTTTGAGGCTTCAAGATATTTTACGGTTTCAGTTTCTACATATTTATATGAGCTCATTATTGTCTCCTAACTCAGTTTACTAAAATTTTAGCCACTTGTTTTTTACACAATTTCTCACTATTAGTACTATTTTATCGAATTTTTTTGAGGTGTTCAATAAATAATAGGAATTTATGAAGGGTTTTATTTAAAGGGCTTTGAAATTTATCGTTAAATCTAGCCTAAATATCACATTTATCCATATTTAGCTTACATAATGCCATTTAGTTTAGTAAAAAAATGGTATATCATATTTATGTAAGTGATTACAGAAAGTGTTTACAA
>DNGE01000051.1:0-584 GCA_003486705.1 Bacillota bacterium | reverse complement strand
AAAAAAAGAGGAGAGGTATTATGAAGAAAGTTTTAGTGAGGTTTTTATGTATCGCATTCTTGTTAGTAGGTATTGCAGGATGTAGTTCTAATTCGACAAGTGGGGATGTTGTCATTACATATTCAATTTGGGATAAAATTCAAGAGCCTGGAATGAGAGCGATTGCGGATGCGTTTGAAGAAGCAAATCCAGGAATTAAAGTAAATGTAGAGGTAACACCTTGGGATCAATATTGGACAAAGCTAGAAGCTGCAGCAACAGGGGGAACGTTGCCAGATGTGTTTTGGATGCATTCAAGCCAAAGTGCACGCTTTGCTGAAGGAAATATGTTAATGGACTTAACTGAAAAAATTTCAAACAGCGAACAAGTTGATTTATCAAAATTCCCTGAAGAGTTATCTAAATTATATACGTTTGATGGAAATGTGTACGCAATTCCAAAAGATATAGATACTGTCGGTCTTTGGTACAATAAAACATTATTTGATGCAGCTGGCGTTTCATACCCAGATGAAACTTGGACTTGGGAAACGTTACTTGATGCCGCTCAAAAATTAACAGATAAAGACAATGGTGTTTATGGA
>DNGE01000073.1:7226-7429 GCA_003486705.1 Bacillota bacterium | reverse complement strand
TGAACGAAGGTCATATAACTAAAGTACATGATTTGAGACTTCTCTGTGCAAATTGCCACAGAAGATATCATGCTAACAACAAATGAATTTTTTAAACCTTAACAATTTCAAGGTAAGATTCTCCCTAAAACAAAAAAAGATTAACCTCAAGATAGTAAGTCATTACTACAGTCAGGTTAATCTTTTTTTCATATTTTGTTATT
>DNGE01000073.1:6108-6992 GCA_003486705.1 Bacillota bacterium | reverse complement strand
TGGTGGAGATGGGGGGAGTCGAACCCCCGTCCGAAAACACCGACCACTTAACTTTCTACAAGCTTAGTCTATTATCAGATTTAACGGACCACGTGCTAACAGACAGGCGCATGGAACCGCGAGTTTGGAAGGTCTCTTACAGTTTGCTCAAACGGCGCATTCTGTCGTATCCCACTGAAGTGAGCCCAACTACGCTACATGGGCGATAGGGTAATTAGGCAACGGTTTATATTAAGCCGCTAAAGAATAGTTTGTGTTTCCAATTATTAAATCCTCGATCTTTTAACGTGGACGAACACGGCTTGCTTATTAAGCTCAAATGCCCCCGTCGAATCCGTAACATCCCCAGGTTATATTGAGACAATCCCTATTATACTCTAAATTTATATCTTTTACAAGAGACAGACAGCAGTATAATAAATCCAATATTACTAGATATTATATGCAACTGTCCCACTATGATACTAAAATGTTTAAAATTTTGAAAACATGTCTATACTAAACTTGTAATGCAGATTACAAAATTAAACGAGGTGAAACATGAATATTGTTATGATAAGCTTGATGGCATTCTTCAACTTGAGTTTTGGCACAGAACAAACGCCAAATATTAACGAAGTAAAGTCACAAGTGATACCAACTCAAAAATCTGTTTCAGAAAACGAGTTAATTCAAAAACTTGAAGAGCACAAAACCACAACCTTAGAGAATAATCAAAATTCAACGATAGAGCAACAAAGCACTCAAAAATCACACACAAAAACACTCGAAGAACTCATTGGTGAGGAGCTATTACGCATTGTAATTGAAAACACGACGTCCATTCTACCGAAGACTGAATCCACTTTGACTGTTGAACCACAAACAGAGCTTGCGACTGTATC
>DNGE01000073.1:5572-5807 GCA_003486705.1 Bacillota bacterium | reverse complement strand
TGATTAACTTTGATCCTATCTTAGATAATCTGAATGATTTATCGGATGAACAAATTTCATATCTTCAAGAAAAAGAAATTATACCGGTTGAGGAAGAACCGGTAGTCGAGATTGTTGAAGAAATTATTGAACCAGCCTTTATCACAGACTTCCGTCAAACGTACTACAGCGTAGAACACGGTGAAGTAAAAGTTGGTTATGGTTTACGCTACACAGATGATCTAGTAAAAAATAT
>DNGE01000073.1:0-5286 GCA_003486705.1 Bacillota bacterium | reverse complement strand
GAAGTCCTCGCAACCGGTTTAAACTGGCGTGGAATTCCAAATTACTACGGAACAGTTTTAGAAATTAAGTATCCAGAAGGAGATACCGTGAACGCTATTGTCCTTGATGCGTGTGGTGCTTGCAGTTGGGATAACCGAATTGATTTATGGGTTTACTCCCCACAAGGTTCTCACGATATAACAGGAATCGAATATCGTATTGTACGGGATGGTTTTAAAGAAGATGAAGACAATTCAGGAAGTGAAATCATTGCAGCTGACGCTCAAACAGCTGAATAACAATTATATTATTAATGAGCAAGATTACAAACTAATCAATAAATATCTTGAAAAATTGCACAACGACGTTATTGTGTTTGAACAATCAACAACAAAGACTCCCTTAGTTATAAATGACTAAGGGATTTTTTACAGCATTCCTTATTTAAATGCGTGTCAAATTTTAGTGATAACAGTTATTTTTTTTATTTTTTTCTCCGCTCATTGAAATAAAGTCTCCCATATGATACGATTCTGATGTATTTGAATTTTATTTTCAGGAGGGGTTATGATGAAAAAATTTATTTGTAATGTATGTGACTACATTCATATGGGTGAAGAAGCACCAGATACTTGTCCAGTTTGTGGTGTTGGGCCAGAGCAATTTTCTATCGTTGAGGAAAACAATACGGTAACAGAAAAAAAATCTTTAGTTGGAACACAAACAGCTGAAAACTTAATGAAATCATTTGCTGGTGAGTGTCAAGCTCGTACACGTTATACGTACTATGCAAGTGCTGCTCGTAAAGAAGGTTATGTTCAAATTGCAAACATCTTTATTGAAACTGCAGAACAAGAAAAAGAACATGCTAAACGTTTCTACAAATTCTTAAAAGAAGATTTCGAAGATGTTGCCATTGAAATTAATGCAGCTTACCCTGTATCTTTCCATTCAAGCACAGCTAAAAACTTAAAAGCAGCTGCTGATGGAGAGCATGAGGAATTCGTAGTTGATTACCCTAAATTTGCTGACGTTGCACAAGCTGAAGGATTCTTAGAAGTTGCTGAAGCGTTCAGAGCGATTGCAACAGTTGAAGATCGCCATGAGCGTCGCTACCGCAAATTATTAGCGAACATCGAAAACAACCAAGTCTTCAAAAAAGAGGCTGTTGTTGAGTGGAAATGCAACAACTGTGGATACGTTCACACAGGTGATGAAGCACCTCATACTTGTCCTGCATGTCTTCATGGACAAGCACACTTCGAATTATTCGTTGAAACTTACTAATTAACTTATATAACCAGCCCCCTATTTCTTAGGCGGACTGGTTTTTTTTATATAATAATGATTTATTTTAGAAAAAAGAGTATACTTTTGTTATAGAGTTGTTTTAAAAATTGAAGTGTGCTAAATATTGAATACATAAATAATTGGAATTAGTTTGATGCAGGTGGTTAAATATTTAAGCATTGATTTTACTTAGGAGTGGGCTATATGAAAGTGGATAAACCGAAAATTTCAAAGGTATTAGAGAACAAGGATTTTGATCAGATTTTTGATGAAGATGATTGCATGCTTGAACTGTGTGTGATTGATCGTGCGGTGTTTGAAAATGAGGCGATGGATCGCGTGCGCTTGTACAATTCGGTGTTTCGTAATTGTCGTTTTGCGAATACGGATTTTAGTAACATTGATTTGATGGATGTTTGTTTTGAGAATTGTGATTTTTCGAATGCTAATTTAAGTGATGCCTCGATTCATCGTGTGGAGTTTCATGGTTGTAAGTTTGTGGGGACAAATTTTCCGGCATCTAGTTTTGGGAATGTTAGATTTGTGGAGTGTGTGATAAATCTTTCGTCTTTTGCGAACTCGAAATTAAAAAAGGTTGTCTTTGATAATGTGGTTGCACGCGGTGTATATTTTTACGATTGTAAGTTTACTGGGGTACTCTTTGACACGTGTTGTTTGGATGAGACGAACTTTTTTAGAACGTCGTTAAAAGGTGTGGATATTAGTTCATGTACGTTTGATTCACTTCAGGTTTCGCTTGAGGAGTTAAACGGTTGTAAAGTCTCATCGCTTCAAGCAGTTCAGTTTGCGGGGTTAATGGGATTAACGGTTATTGATTAAAAGGGCATGTTAGCTAATGTAGCTAACATGCCCTTTTTCTATAGATAACGTGACGTTTAAATGTTAATTTTAATCCTCAGCTAAACAATAATTATTTCTACCTTCTCGCTTTGCTTGATATAATAATTGGTCCGTGAGTTCATAATTTTGTGTCTCAGTTAAAGCTAAATCAATCTTTTTTACACCTGTACTAATGGTCAGTTTCGGATTTAACTCTAGTTCTTCGATTTTCTTATAAATCTTTTGTAAAATAACTACTGCATCTTCTTTTGAGCCTGAGATCATCCCAGCAAACTCATCCCCCGCTAATCGATAAAATGTTGCATACGAAATATTAGCTAAAATATCACCTAATGTTTTTAAATAGACATCACCTGTTTGATGACCAAAATTATTATTTATTTCTCTTAAATGGTCTAAATCGATGAGTACTAAATAATAATGATTTTTTTTATGTTCATAAATTGTTTCCATATCTTTTATATAGACTCGACGATTAGGCAGTCCTGTCAGCTCATCGATAAACGCTAATTTTGTAAGTGCATATTCTTGTGTTACATCTTTTACTGTCGCAAAAATTCCATTATTCACTTTCTTCTTACTAACAGCATATGCGACCCCATTCATTTCGACAAATGCACGGGCTTCACCATTTTCTAATGTAAGATAGTCACTTTCTAAACATTCATCTAATATTTCGGCTGGTAATAAATCAGCATCTGTCTTAGATATAATATCATGTTTATCTTGTCCTAAAAAATCGGCATACGCTTGATTCGTATAGCGATACGTTAGTGAGCTATCTTTATAGAAAATTAAATCTGGGATTGAATCTAATACTTTATCTAATACAAATAAGTTCGGATTTTTTGATGTTAAATTAAAAATTTCAATGCAAATATAATCATCTACATAATCCATAAAACAATCAAATTGAAGGATGTCATCAACTGTTTCATAATCTACATTGACTAACCACTTCTTTTCTTTATCCTGCATTATTTTTTTTAGATTTTTTCGAATTAAACATTTACTACACTTTTCGGGATCTTCATAACACTTTCTTCCCCCTGTCGTATTAATACATCCCATAAAATTTCCGAATAAGCCATAATTATTTTTGGTTAACTGTTTCATTGCTTTATTCGCATAAACAACTTCAGCATGTTGATTTAGAATAACATAACCATTTGTATGATTTTCTATTATACTTGATATTAATTGTTCATTCACACGTTACCCCTCAAATCTACTCTTTAAACTATTAAGATATAATTAATATTTTAGTACTTATTGTAGATTATTGCAATTTTTTATGAGCAATTAGTTGTCCAACTCATGAAAAATGTTAATAATTAGCATTTAATAAGAATTATATGCGCTTATTAACTTGTATATGAATCGTTATTTACTGACACCAAAATGATCCTCTTAACATCAGATTATTTTAATATCGGACGTTTAGAAAATAATTTAAAATGGATATTCATCGTTTCCATTCAACTATTTATTTAATTAAATAGCTAATTAAATTGAAAAACAATTGAAGTATTTACCTACCCTATTTAAATGTATACCTTGACCTTAATCTTTACCATTTCTATGATTAGTATTCATTTTATATTCAATTTTACTAAAACGATGTTGAATGAAGCTTAAATTAGAAGGTGGATCAATAAGTGGAATCCTTTATTCGGTTTGAGCTCTGCTTTGGTTTAATTATTATGTATTATTCACCTTAAGTCGACATAAACTTTATAGTAATAACTATATTGTATCCGGAGGGTTTATATGTCACATCACTATCAATATTATGTGAACGGTGTATTTAAAGAGAGTTCCACAAATGATTATATTAGTATCTACTCGCCATACAACGAGGCATTGGTTGGATCAGTTCCTGCACTATCTGTAGAAGAAATTGATGACATGATAGCTTGTGCAAAAAGTGCACAAAAAGCATGGGCACAAGTTCCAATTCGTGAACGTGCTAGCTATTTATTTGCTTGGGCAGATGAATTACTGAAGTCAAAGCATGATATTGCAACAACGATTATGCATGAAGTTGGAAAAGGATACAACGATGCCATTAAAGAGGTTGAACGAACAGCTGATTTAATTCGATTTACTGTTGAAGAAGCACTACATATGTATGGTGAAAGTTTGAGTGGTGAACACTTCCCAGGTGGTTCATCTTCTAAAGTCGCTTTAGTTAACCGTGTGCCACTTGGTGTTATCTTAGCTATCTCCCCATTTAATTATCCGGTTAATTTATCAGCGGCAAAGATTGCCCCTGCGCTAATTACAGGAAACGCAGTTATTTTCAAACCGGCAACGGTTGGAGCTATTAGTGGGATTAAAATGATTGAAGCTCTTCATCAAACAAATCTCCCACCTGGTGTTTTAAACTTAGTCACAGGAAAAGGTTCTGTCATTGGGGATTACATCACGAAACATCCTGGCATTAATATGATTTCCTTTACTGGCGGGACGACGACAGGTCAATCGATTGCTAGCAAAGCTAAAATGGTGCCGATGGTTATGGAACTTGGCGGAAAAGATCCGGCAATTGTCCTTGACGATGCGAACTTTGAATTAGTCGCAAAAGAAATTGTCTCGGGTGCTTTCTCATATTCTGGCCAACGCTGTACAGCAATTAAGCGTGTGCTTGTCGATGACAATGTAGCTGACGTTTTAATCGAGTTAATTGTCAAACAAATGAAGCAACTAAAAGTGGGATCACCTGAAGATAATGCAACAATTGTTCCTTTGATTGACACTAAATCAGCCGACTATGTGCAAAGTCTTATTGATGAAAGTTTAGAAAAAGGTGCGAAATTAATTGTCGGAAACAAACGCGAAAATAATTTATTATATCCAACGTTAATTGACCATGTGACGGTGGATATGCAACTTGCTTGGGAAGAACCGTTCGGTCCTGTTCTTCCGATTATTCGTGTGCATAACGTGGATGAAGCGATTGAAATTGCTAATCAATCGGACTATGGACTTCAAGCTAGCGTCTTTACAACGAATATGACACAAGCTTTTGAAATCGCACGAAAACTAGAAGCTGGTAGCGTCCAAATCAACGGCCGCACGGAGCGCGGTCCTGACCATTTCCCATTTATCGGTGTTAAAAACTCTGGTGTCGGTGTTCAAGGAATTAAAGGAAG
>DNGE01000143.1:2660-3903 GCA_003486705.1 Bacillota bacterium | reverse complement strand
GATGATGTTTTTGTAACAAGTATGCACTTTTTCGTAAGTATCCAATTTTTTTGAATGACTGGTCATTACATATCCTTGATTGCAGTTACCTAAAAGTTAGTATTATAACTTTAGCTAAAATGAATTAAAATAATAAATAATCATACTAAAATACTAAATGAATGGTGGTGATTTCTTTGTTAATAAAAGATGGTCAATCGTATGTTTGTAAACTTGATTGGGCTTTTGATTTGATTCGTGGAAAATGGAAAGCCGTTATTCTATGTCATCTATATGATGGGACGAAACGTTTTTTAGAACTTAAACGTATTACATGTGGTGTCAGTCATAAAGTATTAAATGAAAAACTAAAAGAACTAGAAGAAGATGGACTTATTTATAAAAAAGTTTATGATGAGTTACCGCCTAAAGTAGAATATTATTTAACGGATAAAGGAACAGAATTCGCCGTTGCTTTAAAACAAATTGAAGAGATTGGAATTAAATATTTCTAATAAAATCGTTAGCATATAGATGAAACGAAAGACTGGGATTTAATCAAGCTATAATGGTTTGTAGAAGTACGTCTTTTTTAAAAAGTATACTAATGTTTATCTCTAAAAAGTTATGCCCTTAACACAATCGAACGCCCTAAACAAACTCTCCTTATTTTTTCATCTCTTATTAAATATTATTTCATGAGCATATCTTTTGCTCCTCTACTTAGAACATGATATTTTATAGGTGTGTCACAAAAGTATGTTTGCCAAAGCCACTTCACTTTTGTGATGCGATAAACTTGTTATTCATATTTTAAACAACGTGTTACTATTTAGCGCTCCCCTCATAAATCGCTAAATAGCATCACCACTCACACTAATTTTCTAACTAATATACATATTTTTAATAAACAAGACCCTGTTTTAAATAACCTTATTTAACGAAGACTTTTTACTTCGCTTAAATAAGGTTATTTTTTTGCATCAAAAAAACACTCACGATTAAAGGATCCTGAGTGTTTAATTTTGATTATTTATTTTAAAGGTGGTCGGTGCTTGAATCTTAAAGAAGGATTACGATTCATAATAAGGCGCCTGTTGCTAATATTTAACCACAGTTTCTTATTTAATTATTAAGTTTACCTTTAATAAGTCGGCTTCTTCTTCGTAGGTAAAATTGATGTTTTCGAAAACTTGTGCTTTTAATGTTTCACACATCACTTTCCAATCTTCATCTTCCTCATTTCTTAAAACTAATCGAATAT
>DNGE01000143.1:792-2462 GCA_003486705.1 Bacillota bacterium | reverse complement strand
AAGTCCTGCCTCTTGTTTTGTTTGATAGCTTTCAATGTAACAACGACTACCTGGTAAACTTACGGCACTTAGTTCATTAAGAATATTAAAGCATTCTGTTTTAATAACCCCATAACGTTGCTCAATCATTATTGGATTTTGATTTAGTTTGGTACGGATCATGAAATCATCACTTGATAAACTGGCGCTAATTTCAGCCAATAGTTTATTTAGATCAAATGGTGTCATTTGATTTGATAAAGCCCAATTTTCAATTGTTTCAGTGTAAGCTAGCAACTGCTCATCTTGATAGTTTTGTGTTGCGTATGCTTTTAATTCGGTTGCCGTTTCAACCAATGGTGTCACATCAACAGCGATCATTTTGCTCTCTTTTATCGTTGTTTTATTGGTTGGTTCTGCACTTCTATTAATTAATCGTTTCATCTTTTTATAAATCCACCCGAGTAAACTATGATTTAAGATGGTGTCAACAAAGCCTTCAATAAAGAATTGTTTAATAAATAACATATGAATTGCACTGGCAACACCTAACGCTACCCAAGCGATAATATTTAAACTCATTAAGATAGGATCACTTGCAGCTTCTCCAATCGCAACGTTTAATATTTCCTTAAAGTAACCTAATTCAGTTCCAATCAATGCAAATGGTGCTCCCATTAAGGCAAATCCACACGCTATAGTAAACAGGATACGAAGTTCTAATGGCATTCTTAAGCTATATTTAAAGATACGCCATTCTTTTAATGCCTGGTATGGTAATAACAGCGTTGCAATTGTTGATGTTAAAATCATAAATCCTATCCACACAACAGAAGAGACTAAGTAAGCTTGCTCCTTTTCATAGTAATAGTAATTCATAATTTGTCCGTTTTGTTTTAATAATTTAGGAACCCCAAACGCGATTTCAAATCCCGTTAATGATTTATTTTCGCTCTCTTCAGCTGAGGTTTCATAATAGAAATCTTGCATCTCAACTTTATTTTTTAATGTTTTTAATACAATATCGTTAAATCCGTTTGAGTCCTCAATCACCGTACCCTCTTCAGTAAATTTGAGTTTTACCCACATTTGGTACTGCTCATCAAGCGTAGCCATATCACGATTTATATCTTCATTTTTAAATAACGTTTCTAAATATATGCCATCTCGTGATAAGACATCTTTATTATCTTTAACCGCATAATAATCCACTTCTTGTAGCGTATTGTTTAGTTGATAATCTCCATCGTAACATCCACCTGTATACCATTTTTCGCATGTGTCTTTATTAAATACGTATTGGCTAGAACTTATTAATAATTCAGCAAATTCCGGTTGTTCCAATAGATTAACTTGTGTTTCGTTGACGCGTTCCGTCGTTTTTGAATAGTTTAACACTGTAGTCGTTGCCATACATCCAATAACTGTTGCCAGTGTTAATCCACTCACCCACTTCATTACTTTATGCTTCATCAACTCACCCTTTCCTCCAAATGTATACAACTATATTACAATAAATTTCTTAAGAAACAGGCGTGATATTTCTTAAGAAATTCTTAAGAGGATTAGAATGACTGTTATAAAACACTATACGGCAATTGTTACGTTTACGGCTTACCCCGGTAGTCATTCAGATTTTATGGGAATAACTTTACCCACGTTCTTTCCATAAAGATGAAAAAACTGTCAAT
>DNGE01000143.1:0-570 GCA_003486705.1 Bacillota bacterium | reverse complement strand
ATAAGATGGTCCCCATCCACTCCATGTAAAGCCACTTACGGTTGATTGATCAAAGTAAACAATCCATAACCAGAACCCATTTCCATTTGTTGTCCAAATATATGTCCATCGATATTTACATGGAAACATAGATTGAGGACTTACTTTCATTAATGATTGTCCTGAACTTGATTTCGAACTCATTGGTTTTTGTGGAATCGTTGTTGGCGGTGGTGTTGTTGGTTTCATATTACCTTGACCATTTTCGTCATCATGGTGATGGTGGTTTGGTTTTTTGTTTGGATTCCATGGGTTGTTTTGATTCCATGGATTATTTTGATTCCAAGGATTTTTTTGGTTCCATGGATTGTTTTGGTTCCATGGGTTGTTTTGATTCCATGGGTTGTTTTGGTTCCATGGATTGTTTTGATTCCAAGGTTGATTGGGTCCCCATGTTGCTGGATCGCTACCAGGTAAATTTGGACCAATTATTATACGCGGATCATGATGAATGGAATTAGGTTGATTCGTACTATCAATCACATAAATATTTTGACGATTTTCATATGGATTCATTTCATTACTCCTTCC
>DNGE01000080.1 GCA_003486705.1 Bacillota bacterium | reverse complement strand
AAATACCCAAACATGAGAAAGAACCATTTTTTTGACTACTAGCTTTTTAAGTTTTAAATTTTATATAATATAATATTATTTTTATCTGTATAGAAACAGTCAGGTTTTTAAGATATTAGAAATAACCTTAGCACCTACTATTTTGGTACTAAGGTATTTTATCGTCTAGTTAAATGTCTTTACGATGTAAAAATATTTAACTGGACTTAATGTATATTAGTTAGTTGCTTGGCATAGTTTTATGATACAATGAAGTATCCTTTTTAACAAGTAGGCACTTTTTCAACAGATAGTATCCAAAAAGATACTGTAAACCGAATAGAATGTGAGGAGATTAAGATGTCTTTACCTATACCTATGCACCATCACTGTCACATGAAAGAACAATGTGATAAATATAAAACGTGTCCGATGACACTCGTTCATAAATTAATCTCTGGAAAATGGAAAATACTTATTCTTTGGTATTTAAGTGAAGATACGCTTCGCTTTAGTGAACTAAAACGTAAACTTCCAGATGTAACACAAAAAATGTTAACGAATCAATTGCGCAGCTTAGAGGATGATGGTCTTATTTTTAGAACGGTTTATCCCATTGTCCCACCAAAAGTCGAATATGGTTTAACAGATATCGGTCGTAAAATCATTCCTATTTTCGCCTCAATGTTTGATTTTGGTATTGAGTATTCTAAAGCAATAAAGGAATCTACGTCAAAAGAAAATTAATGTGAAAAACACTCAACGTCTAAAGTTGAGTGTTTTTTCTTAATAACCAAGCGATTTATTTACAATAATCACGTGTACTCTTTCTTTATCAAACTGTGGCCCCATTACAATAAAGTTACGACAAATTCTTTCTGGACTATCACAGTCTTTACAAACAAGCGTTTTTGCACATGGCGTCTTTTTATTTAAACGTAATGCATTAGCAGGTGCACTAATTTCTTTATTACGTTTAATAGCATCATCAAGTGTTGAAACAATTTTATTAGTTCCAACTACAAATACAACTTTATTAGGTCCGTAAAGCATCGCTGCTACACGGTTACTGCGACCATCTACATTATAAAGCTTCCCATCTTCAGTAATCGCATTGCTGCTACAAAAATACACATCACTAAAAAAGCATTCTCGATATAATTTATGTCTCTCATTATTTGAGAGGGTAGGGTTTAACGTGTCTATAAACTCGTATTTTCCACTTCGTAATTCATCTATTAATCCAATCTCTGATAAAGTAACTGAGCCACCAACACCTATTTTATATTCATAAGACAAAAAAGTTTTAACTTTTTCTAACGCTTCTTTCTCGTTTTCTACAAAATAAGCATTCATATTGTTTCTTTTTAATGCCGCCATGACTCTTTCAACTTTTTTATATGCAACAGCATCCAAACATTCTCTCATCCTTTAACCCCCTTTTGACACTTTACTTTATACTATACTCACCTAGCAGATGACTTTATGACAAAACTAGTTCAACACATATTGTTCATTTGTATATAAATACTTAAGTAAATCATCATATGTAATAACCGCAAGGATTGTTTCATCTTTACTTCCGTTTTCCGTCATAATTAACACATCAAGTTTTTGTTGTGACTTTGTAAACAAATCCCAAACTTCATAAATTGATTGCTTACAACTAACAAATTTATACAGTGTTTCTTTTTCAAATGATAACAAATCTTTTAACTGACCATTCAATTCAATTTTATCTTGTTCAATATGTTTTTGTAGCCATTTGACAACAGCACGAGAGGTTGCTAATCCAATAAATTTATCACCTTCGTAAATAGGGAACTTTGTAATGCCCTTTTCGCCTGAAATTTTCAACACAGTTTGTAGTGAATCACTACTTGAAAATACAGTTACGTCTTTTTTAAACACTTCAATATTTGTTGGATCTGAAATTTCTTTTTCTATAAACTGAATTCTCTCAATCGCCTCATCACTCGGTGTTGCAATGAGTTGTGAAAAATTATCGGTCTGATGGATAATAATATTTCGAAGCTTTCTAAATAAATGTAGTTCATCGATGTAAATTTGAACCATCGGATGTTTACTAGAACGATATAATAAATCATTAAACGATGCAGTATCATCAGATTTTGTATATTTTTTTAAATATTTTTCAATCCGATTAAACGATTCTATAAAATCTAAATAGCCTGCCATCTTTTAGCCTCTACTTTCTTCTTTTAACTGTCTGACATATAGCGGAATATATTTTAATTCTCCTTCTATATTTTTGCTCTCATAAAGGGTAATATTATTAATCTTTACTAATTTATCAACCTCAATACCTCTTGATAAATCAACACTTGGAACTAATAACTTAGCTTGTCTTGCAAGTGTAAGATGAGGTGTATAAATCGGTTGTTCTTTTTCACACAAACCAAGTGATGCCACCTCGTCATTTATTTTATTTGCAAGTTGCGTCAATTTATAATTTGGTAAGCATCCAATATATAAAATATAGCGATTTTTCTTTGCAAAAAAACCAATATGATCAAAGCGTAGCTCTAGTTGATTTGCGTCTAGTTTATCTATTAAATGGATCAAATCATCCACGTTTGACTCCTCTACGCCACCGATAAACTTTAAGGTTAGATGAAAGTTTGTAACATCTGAAAAACGTGCCGACTCACAATACTTTGCAACCATCATTTGTATTTGATAAAAATAGTCTTTCTCTACTGTATTAAAATCAATACCTATAAATAAACGCTTTACCATCTCATCACCAGTATTTCTATTTTTTATATACGTATTTTTATGATTTACGAAAACATTCAAAACTATTTATCTTCATGAAAAAAAGTATCTCTTTCGAGATACCATCTTTTCCTTAATTTAATATCTCCAAAGTTTTGTGCATACAATAAAAGTCTTGCATTTACTATTACGCTTCGTATTTACCTACTCAGCACAAACATCAAAAATAAGTGGGCGAATAGATAATTTAACTTTACCCTCTTTCACTTCAACCGTTGTGTCATCAATGACAGATGTATAATTCCCATCCGGTAAAGATACCGTCACTTCCCCGCAAATCGATCTAAAGTTGAAAATTCCGACACGTGTTAACGTATCGTTTTGATATGTGACAATGGCACAGTCTGCGACATCACTCAATTTAATATCATAATATCCATCTACCATAATCGCATCTTTTTTCATATGTGCTAAAACCGTGATAAAATCTGCAAGGCCATGCTCGTTATATCTTGACCAATTGACCTTATCAATATCAAATAAGCTCGGACGGTTTGTATCTAGCGCCTCTTGTCCAGCATAAATCATAGCCGCCCCTTTTTGGAAGAAGTTAAACGCTGTCCATGTAAATAATTGATCGATATTTGGAATCACAGCGGCCGCACGAGGTTGATCATGATTTTCTAAATTGCGAAGTTTAACATAATTTCCTGGATAAGCATATTCTTGAACTTGTAATTTATTAATGTACTCACTCAGTGGCGCAATGCCTTTTAAATAGTGCTCGTACTCATCCCACACATCATAATCATACGTGATATCAAAAGCTTGAAACACTTCACTATCTGACAGTGCCTCATAACCCATTGAACGAATATAGCGAATAAAATTAGCATGTACACTTTCGGCAAGCCAAATAAAATCGGCATTAATTTGCGCAATTTCACGGCGCGCACGCAGCCAAAAGTCAAGTGGAACGAGTGATGCCACATCACAACGGTATCCATCAACTCCAAGTGATGCCCAATATTTTAATGTATCAATTAACTCATCTGCCATCGCAGGATCTTTTGTGTAATCTAAATCGGTAATGTCTGACCAATCGCCAACACGGTTAGCGAAATCACCTTTTTCATTTTTATAAAACCATTCTGGATGGTC
>DNGE01000005.1 GCA_003486705.1 Bacillota bacterium | reverse complement strand
TGGTGTAACTAACACGCTTAAGGTGGTTAAATGCTACTGTAAGTGGAAAAATTTATGTCAAAACACACATTTTTTATTGAAAATTTTCATAATTTTACCTATAATATAACAAACGAAAGGGGGAGCACTTATGCAAAAAAAGATTCAGAAGATCATGACTGTTATGATTGGATTGTTTACCTTATACTGTCTAATGACGTTGATTTATCGTCTTTCAGCACAAAATGGACAAACATCGGGCTCACTTTCAAATTCAATATATGAATTTTTAAAGCAGTTTTCATTTTTAAATGACATGTTATACGAGTGGGACCAATTTGTCATTAAGGTGTTAGAGAAATTAAATTTAGAACCGTTATACCCACATTTATTTTCAACGTATAGTAATTGGCAGTTTATTATCCGTAAATGGGCCCACTTTAGTATTTATTTTTGTTTAGGTAGTGCGGGACTGTCGGTGTTCACGTATATTTTTAATTTTTATAAAGGGTATTTAATCACGCTTTATATGGGAGTTATTTACGCCTTTACTGATGAAATACATCAATTGTTTATCGAAGGTAGAACGGGGCAAATTACTGACTTTGGGATCGATGTATTAGGATTATTTACCGCATTAACGCTTGGATTAGTCATTTATATTATCGTAAGAATTTTTGTTGGTCTTTATCAAATCATAAAATGGGTGTATAACAAATATAGTCAAACAAAGGAAACCAAGCGTTTAGTAAGTCAAACATCATGAGTGAAGCAAGTAACATCTAACGGATTAATTGGCGTTAGATGTTTTTTTATAACTTCCTTCGGTGACAAATTGTAGACACTTGAAAAGGAACCAAACAGAACCGAAGGGATAACTTAATAATTCATCATCAGTACTTAAACCGCACATTTGCAGCGGATGACAAGGGAGCGGTGATAGAAATCAAGTTGTTATAGTTTAAGTTAAAAGGTGAACGATATAAAAGAATCAAAAATTTAATGAATGGTTAGAGGATAAAAAATGAGCATCAGACACTTAAGAATTTTTATTATGGTTGCCACATACAACAATATGAGTATCGCAGCAGAAAAGTTATTTATAACACAACCTTCTGTGAGTCAGGCCATTAAAGAAATTGAAGCATACTATGGGATTCAACTGTTTGAACGTCTATCAAAGAAATTATATTTAACTGAAGCAGGGGAGTTTTTATTAAATTATGCCGTTCATATTGTGCAATCTTTCGATGAGTTAGAATTAGCACTCAAAAATAAAGGCCAACACTTAAGTTTACGAATCGGGGCGTCTATTACAGTCGGGAGCTGTCTGTTAAATGAAATCCTAAATAAACTAGAGAAGAATCACGCAGAGATTAAAACAAATGTTACGATAAATAATACGGAAGTTTTGCAACGGCTGCTATTAAATAGTGAACTAGATGTTGCCATTGTAGAAGGCATCGTCGAGCATAAAGATTTAATCACGAAACCCATTCAAACGGATAAGTTAATTCTTGTGGTTGGAAAAGGACATAAATTTTATGACGTTGAAGAAATTAGTATTCAAGATCTAAATGGTGAAGATATTATTTCTCGTGAAGAGGGAAGCGGAAGTAAAAAAATATTTGATAATATTTTAAAAAGTAATCAGATTGCCGTCAATATTAAATGGAGTAGTACAGATACAGAAGCGATTAAAAATGCTGTGATTGAATGTAGGGGGCTGGCCGTATTATCTAGTATGGTTGTTGAAAAGGAATTAAAAAAAGGCACACTCAAAAAGGTCTCTCTAAAAGAAGTCACCATGTTTAGAGAAATTCTTGTCGTGTACCATAAAAATAAATTTATCTCTGAATCTTTAATGGCATTTTTAAATGGTGTTTAGAAGGCCATATAGGCAATGGTTCCGATTAATCCTGAGCCGAAAATAACTAAAATTGGATTTGCTTTATATTTACGAAGTAGGAATAACCCACCAATAAACAAGATAAAATCAACGCATCGGAAATTTGATAAGATGATCTCTTGTTTTTCAGCTTCGAAGAGGGCGAGTGTTAAGATGGACAATCCAGCGGATGTAATTAAGGCAACAACGGCAGGACGAAGACTTGCTAAAATCGTTTGTACACCATTGAAGTCGCGATATTTATAGTAAAAGTGAGCGAGTAATAAACTGATAATAGATGAAGGAATAATACACCCCAATGAACAGAGTACCGCACCAGGAAAACCAGCTAGTTTTGTTCCGACGAAGGTTGCAGCATTGAGTGAAATCGGTCCGGGGGTCATTTGAGAAATCGTCACTAAATCTGCAAATTCTGAAAGGGTCATTAAACCATTAATATTGACAATTTGATTTTGAATAAACGGCAGTGCAGCGTATCCCCCACCAATACTAAATAATCCGACTTTAAAAAAACTAAAAAATAATACCCAAATAATATCCATTATTTTACGCCTCCACGTGTTGTTTTTTCTTCTTTTGGATTTCGACAATCAGATTGACAATGCCAACAACTAAACATAATAAGATGACAGTAATGGCACTAATTCCTAAAATATACGTCATGATAAAGGTAATAAACATTAACGCGAT
>DNGE01000035.1 GCA_003486705.1 Bacillota bacterium | reverse complement strand
AATACCCAAACATGAGAAAGAACCTAAAATATTAGCAATCTCTTTTTGATTTACCTTCTTGTCTGGACAGCACCTAAGAGAAAGGCTCTGTTAGAGGAAAATGTTGAAAACACTTATCTAATCTTGTTTAATAGTTTCGAATGATAAAATTTTTATCTCAACAAACTGACGAGTTCAACCGTTTAAGCACCCACACAATTGTCTAACAAAGCTAAAAGAAAAAAACCTCAAATTTGAGGTTTATTTTGTCTTATTAAATAGTTCAGTGTAAATCTTCACTAATTCTTCTTTTTCTGCATCCGTCATCTCACGCTCGTTGGCATCATGCTCATCTGTTGTTCCTAAATGATGACCGACAATTTCTCCCTGCTTCACTGCAAACACATCAGGAACGTACATCACAGGTTCTCCATTTTCAACAACTAAATGATCACGTAAAAGCTCAACCAGTTGGTCATACTCATTGTTTTCCCCTTCACGCGTTAATTCCTTAACATTTAAATAATAAACATGATCTAAACTCAACTCTTTTGCTACTTCATCAACAACCGGCATTGCCGATTGACACCACGGACATGCTGAATACGACAAAATTAAAACACCACTCCCCTCTGTGAGTAATGATTTTGCTTGATCAAACTTAACTGTCTGAACCACAGGATTTTTTGATAAATTTTCATATTCATCTAAACCTTCATAAGATTTCTCATCTTGGCTGTAACATCCAACAAGAGCAAGCACACATAAGCATGAAAGAAGGCCAGTTAGTAATTTTTTCATCTGTTTTTCCTCCTAAAACTAGTTTTATCGCCATTGTAACACTAAATATCCCAACTAACAATAAACGTTTTTGTTATACTTTGTCGATACACAATGATTAATCGGACCGCTTCCCTTACCTAAATCCAGTTGAGCAGCTAACGCCTGACTAATATAAGATTTAGCCTCGCTTACCGCAGCATCAACACGAAGTCCTAGCGCTAGCTGACAAGCAATAGCTGACGATAACGTACACCCTGTACCATGTGTATTTGGATTATGAATACGAGCCGCACTAAACCAGATTTCTTCACCCTTTTGATAAAGCAAATCATCCGCACAGTCCTCTAAATGTCCTCCCTTTATTAAAATTTGTCCCTTATATTGTTTTGAAATTTCTTTAGCCGCAGCTACCATATCTGCTTTATTAGCTATGCTAAATCCACACAAACACTCCGCTTCGTGAATATTTGGCGTGATAAGAGTCGCCAACGGCATTAACGTTTGCGTTAAGGCCTCCATCGCATCATCGCTTAATAAACGACTTCCGCTCGTTGACACCATAACCGGATCAAGCACGATATTTTTAACGTCATATCTTTTTAACTGATTAGCAATCTCTTCAATAATCTTAGCCGATGAAACCATTCCAATCTTTACTGCATCCGGATAAATATCATTCATCACACACTCTAGTTGTTGTCCGACAAATTCTGGTTCAACCTCTAATACACCATAAACACCGGTTGTGTTTTGAGCAGTCAATGCCGTAATCACACTCATTCCATAAACACCGTGTGCGGTCATCGTCTTTAAATCCGCCTGAATACCAGCACCACCACTACAATCTGAACCAGCTATACTTAATACTTTTTTCATTTCATTCACGCCTCCTACACTTAAAATAATTCCTGTGTTATTTGTTTTAATTGTTTTGTTGCCAACGCAACATCATCCGCCTTAAAAATAGCAGAAATAACAGCAACACCCGCTAACTTACACTCTTTTAACAACCTGACATTTTCATGATCAATCCCACCTATTCCAACGACTGGAACCAAAATTTCACTTGTTATGGCATGAAGCGTTTCTAACGTCACATCTTCTGCATCCTTTTTCGAAGTCGTGTTAAACAAAGCTCCAACCCCTATGTAATCAGCGCCATGACTTACGGCACGCCTTGCTTGTTCAAGCGTTTGCGCAGACACCCCTAAGATTTTATCCGGGCCAATTAAGTCACGCACTTTTGATGCCTCTAAATCGCTTTGCCCCACATGAACCCCATCCGCATCTACCGCGAGCGCCACTTCCACATCATCATTAATCACAAACGGAATTGCATAGCGATCCGTTAACTTCTTCACCTCTTTTGCCAACGCAATATACTCGGATCTCTCTAGCGACTTTTCTCTTAATTGCAAAAACGTCGCGCCATTTTGAAGAATTGCTTCAATTTGTTGTAAAAAATCTCGTCCTCTTAAATAACTGCGATCTGTCACCACATATAACCCCAACATCTTAGCCTCTACGTTCAATATTTAGCCCACCTTTCATATGATCTTGATGCACCTGACTCATAGCATCCATTAAATATAACTTCATACTACTATATCCCAAAAACGATGCCTGCATTTTTTCATGCGCCACTTCACCACATCGCCCCATGAGCGCCGTCGCAACCGCCGCTGCCAAAGGCAAAGTATCTAAATTTGCGCCAACAAACGTTGCAATCACACTACTCAACATACACCCTGTTCCCGTAATATATGCCATACTACCATGTCCATTGCGAATCACAAACGCCTCGTCCCGACTTCCCACAATATCAATCGCCCCCGTCATCACAATGACCGCACCCAATGACTCACTTAAGCGCTTCGCAAAATCAACCATCTCATCTAAATTCAACTCATTCACCACATCCCCCACACTAGCATCCACCCCACAACCATGAGCTTGACGCAGGCCAATCATCTTCATTTCAGATACAT
Organism: Bacillota bacterium; assembly: GCA_003486705.1. Taxonomy (GTDB): domain Bacteria; phylum Bacillota_I; class Bacilli_A; order MOL361; family Turicibacteraceae; genus Turicibacter. The sequence goes on along the minus strand of DNGE01000035.1, from coordinate 4,887 downwards.
TCCCTCTTATAACCGCAAACGAAATCTCATCTAATAACCGAAACGTCGTTTCATTACGCAACGTTGAAGCACCCACGCCAACAGGATCCAATATAACAGGAATCCCAATTCCATTGGCCTTCTTACCAGCTAACAACATCGATTCAATCGTGCGTTGATTTAACGTCCCTAAATTTAAAACCAACGCTTTTGAAAGACTCGTCATCTCCTCAACCTCAGCCACATCATCAGCCATAATCGGTGAGCCACCGCAGGCGAGAACGATATTGGCACAGTCATTAGCCGTGACATAGTTTGTAATATGATGAATCAACGGCCTTTCATGACAGACATTTTCTATGATACGTTCTATTCTCATCGCATGCGCCTCCTTTATTATTAAAAAGAGGAGTCCAAACGGACTCCTCTTTTGCTTATTCATAAAAAAACGAGATACCTCTAAAAGACGTATCTCGAACATTTCAAGAATGATGGTCCCTACGCTGGCATTATCCAAACAGGTTCATGGGTCGAAATCGCACGTAGTTTCCTCTCAGCCAACTTGCCGTCAGCTCCCCGTATTCAATTACTTTTATTATACCATAGCTAATAAAATTTAACAACTTTTACCAAACTATGTTGCTCCCTAAAAACAAATCCGAACAAGTTCGTCTTTCACTAGGGGTTACTTTAATGAATTTTTATATTGGTTATATTCATCCATTGAACAAACTTCTGGTTCAACTGTTTCCTCAAGCATTTGTGACGCTTCTAAATCAGCTGTGTACATCGCAGTGACTGATTTAAACATTTCCATTGCCTTATGTAAGGCATGGCGATCTTCAACTGGCACATAAGGTCCCATATGCCAACGAATCATCATGATTTCTTCAACAGTTAATTTAATAAATTGCTGTAAACGAATCACTGACTTTTCACCGTGACCAAGTGGTAATTGGTCATTAAATTCATACGTACGATAACCTTCCCATTTGTCTGCTTTATTTTTGCGGCAGCGAATAGCAGTCGTATACAGATTAATTTTACACATGTCATGTAAATAACCCGCAATATATATACTATCGTTCGATAATCCTAAATTGTATCGTTCATTTTTTTCAATTAATAACATCACCACGTTATGTGAATGTTCCGCCAATCCACCTGTGTAGTTTCCATGATATTTTGAGGATGCAGGGGCTGTGAAATAATCTGATTGTTCTTCTAGATAATGAATTAATTTATCCATTCCTTCGCGTTCAATACTTTTTAAATTATTTAAGATGGTTTCTTTAAGTTCGTTCATACAAGCCAACTCCTTATCACTTATTAATCAACTTCCCATGAGTCAATCAATGAGGTTGTATCGGTAAAGAAAAATAATCTTTCATTATATTATAACATCACTTTGAAAAATTAAAACGTGATATGCTAAAAAAACTTTTTTCTGTGAGTGTGCTTTTTTACTATACAAAGAAAAAATCTTGTTTTCCAACAAGACTTCTTCGTTATAGTATGCTTCAATCTCTTAATTTATAGCCGAATGATTTAAAACATTTATAAATTGCATATTTGTTTTCCATAAATCATCTTCTCCGCTTTGTGTATATTGCAATAAACTGATTTCTTGCACTTCACCTGAGGCACTGACATACGTTAACATCCGCTCTTCGTTATTTTCAAAAGCAGATACTGTAAAGACAAGCCCAAATGTTGTGCCAACGGGGAGCGCTGTGTCAAATGGACCCAGATAATAGATTGAATTTAATTTTTCATTGAGATGAACGGTTTCTTTTATGTTAGTATCAGGTGCGGTCTCACCTAACTTAAATTGCTGAGCATTGATTAGCGCTTTTTCTTGGTTTGAGGTTTCCACTTTTATCGGAATAATAACTGTCCAGTATTGATCTTCTTCAATATAGTACCAGTTTTTTAAATCGGTTATATTGAATCTCCCAATACTAAACGTGACATCTTTTGCGAGCTCAGTTGCTTCATTTACACCATCCTTATACCCTAACTCATAGTCTGTGTAAGACCCATTTTCAAACAAGGAAGAGACTTGCTCTTTACTTAATGTTCCAAACATTTTACTAGATGGTATCCCTTGTAAACGACTAACCCAACTTCCGATATACGGAATTAAATTCAACAGGACTAAGACTGTAATTATACTAAAGATAAATGTTTTATACGTGTCACTCGGATTTTTAATTGTCTGATTTTCCCCTTTTTGGTGTTTCCACACCTGATCGAATTCTCGATCCATTTCTTGATTCATTAATATTGTTTCATATGCTTTAATAATTTTTTTACGCTTCGCCTTATTTTCTTCCGATGTTTTGGGACATTGTTTCAACGCTTCTTCATAACAATCTTTTACTTGAATTAGCGTTGTATCTGCGCTTACCCCCAATACATCATATGCCTCAGTTAACTCCATTTCATCGCCTTCTCCCATCCATACTCCCTACTAAAGCATATGCAATAAGAAGCGCTGTCATGAAATTTAATATGGAATAATTTGCACAAAACCAACTATTATTAAAGCATCACAATCTGAAGGCTTAAACACATGGATGCGGTGTTCCTTATCAAATTTGAAGGTCGTTTTATCGTTAACAACGCATCCCTCATGGTAACCTTTTTGAGATAATTTACAGTGTTGCGGCTTTAAAGACGTTCACTTTAAAATTACATTTCAAAGCACAAACGAGCTGTTCTAAAGGATTCAGTTTATAACTTCATCACCTGATTGATCATCTTGATTGCTAAACTAACACGCGATATACAAAAATCACCACCCGCCATCATGTTCATCCATGTTTCTCTTTAACGACCTAACCCTACCTCAGACTACTGTTCAAATAATTTTCATAAAAAATAATGACTAACCATAAAAAACACCATGCTAAAGACCTGACTCTACCATGATGTTTTTATATTTTGCATTTACTTTCCTTCTGTTAATCGCAGATCAACATAATAAGTTCCAATAAACTGATTCGCATTATAAGCTAGCGCATAATTGCCTGATTTCTCAATGGTAATCGTCTCAACCTGACTTCCCTCGTATGAACTTATTATTCCATCAGCATTCATCAAAACCAATTCAAATCTTGCTTCTACCTCACTAGGAAGTCGATAATCTAAACGCATTGTTGTTCCCTCTTCTAAATATGCTTCATACAAAATTGCTTGTTCTGTTGTAGAGCTTGAAAAACTTGAAGACAACGTGGTTCTAAACGTGCCATTCTCTTCAAACGCTGGAGGATCTAAATGATACGCATCACTTACCTCCACTTCCATCGGTTTATAGACAAACGCTTCTCTTTCCACCACGTCTGTTACAACACTTGACCCAGATTCTTCATTCTCTTCCCAAAACTCAACACGTACCTCTTCAGATCCCACTGTAGTAAATAATCCAAACCCTAAAACCGGTATTAAACTCACGATAAACGCTAAAATCACAACCATCACAAATGCCAATTTATGTTTTCTAATAATATTCATTAATAACGCCCTCCCTCGACTGGATTAGAACAGTGCGGACAATAATGCCACGACGCATCCACTGGTCTTTGACAACTTGAACAACTCGCTTTTAACTGTGTCCCACAATTTGGACATGCTGCAAAATCCTGCTTCACTTGATGTGAACAATTCGGACACTTATACGCAAAACTTCGCGAAATAATTAAATAGATAATTAACGGTAACGGCAGTAAAAAAGGTAAGCCAATCGATAAAAACAATGACATGACCGCAAATAACGTCCATACCCCTTTTAAGCGATCCCCGCGCTCCTTCGCATCAAAATAAATCCAAACAATTTGACCAAATGCAAACACTAAAACAAGAAATAAAATAACAAACACCACACCAAACATAATGACCATTTTATCGTTCTCCTTTCGCGACTAACATAACTAACATCAAACAAACAAGCAACACATACGCTCCACCCACAACAAACACAATGGAACTAAATCCAATCACCATAAACAAAAGGACCTGAGCTAACGTGCAGACGATGAACATCAAACCAATAAGCAATTGAATAGCCAACTTCTCTCTTTTAGCTTGAACCACCTGAGCCTGTCTTAAAATCTGTAACGTGTCTATATCTTTTAACACACCGAGTTGTTCTAAGCACTCATCTTTTAACACATCCATCACCATGACCTCCTTCTTAAGTTAACTTCTTCTTTAAAAATTGAACCGCTGTATGAATACGAGATTTCGTCGTCCCTTGCGCAACATTGAAATGCTTCGAAATTTCTTCAATTGAATACCCATAATAATGTTTAAGAATAAAAGATACGCGATGTTCCTCACTCATCTCCTGCAACACCTTCATCGCTTCTAAAAACTCAAGGGATGAATCCATCGGTGTAACAGACGTCAGTTGCTGCTCAAGGATGTCATCACTCATCACCGTCACTCGTTTATTGCGCCGCATTTCATTGCGATATAAATTAAGCGCAATCTGAATCAGATATGTTGAAAACTTACAATCCCCACGGAACTTTGAAATATTTAAACTTGCTTTTAGTAACGTCTCTTGTACTAAATCTTGTGCTAAGTCTAAATCGCCTGTCATTTTAATTAAAAAACCATAAACCGTCTTATAATGTGTTTCTAACAAAATATGCAAGCACTGTTGATCCCCATCAATCGCGCGTCTGACAAGTTCAGCCTCATTCAATCCTCTCACCATCCCTTCACCTATTAGACTCCCGGGATCTAAAAAGGTTCATTTATTTTTTAATTTTATCATAATTCCTAACATATGTTAAATTTTGGAACAAAGCACTTAACTTGTTTCCACTAATAAGACACCCCCTATTTAAAAAAGTTCATTTATTTTTTCACTTTTTTTATTGGCTCAACACCAGAATTGGT
>DNGE01000112.1:12143-12268 GCA_003486705.1 Bacillota bacterium | reverse complement strand
ACAAATAGGTTCGCCTCAAAATGCAAACTAGTAAAGAAAAAATAGATTCGTTTATTTAATTGATAGAAGAGAAGTTAGTAAGTAATAGTCCTTAATTTTACACCACCATCGATAACAAAATCTGA
>DNGE01000112.1:11673-11929 GCA_003486705.1 Bacillota bacterium | reverse complement strand
TTTGAATAATATAAGATATAATGATTGAAATAGAGGGGATACGATGAGCGTGTTAGAAAAAGTGAGTCATAAAGAATTAAATAAAGATGATTCGTTAATTGATGTTGTCCAATCCGTTCTTAAAGAAGAAGTCGCTGAATCAGAAGTGAAACGTCTTAAAGAAGAGGCCTATCAGTTAAAAGTGGCGGAAATTGTCAAACGTCATCACGTGGAAGGCTTTGGACATTTTGATTGGTAAGAAGATTTGCTAATTTGG
>DNGE01000112.1:4001-11544 GCA_003486705.1 Bacillota bacterium | reverse complement strand
TTGGTAAGAAGATTTGCTAATTTGGCAAATCTTTTTTTTGACCACACGGATTTAAACGTTTTTATCATATTTAATAGGAAGCCAAGTTTTGAGGAGGAAGAAGTCATGATTGTCAAAAAGATGATACAAGGTGTAGGGGCATTTGTCCTTTGTGTAGGAAAGGCGTGGTTTAATGTGTATGAATCGCCACCTAATTTAAAGGAATTAGAAAAACTGTTAGAGCAATTATTTACATCACGTGAGCTATTGCCATTAGAAAACGTCATAAATCAAATATTAACGTTGGATCAGCAACATGTTCGCGCGCATGAGATTAAAACACAACTCTTATATGAGTCTGATGATCCCTTGTTTTTAGAAGAAATAAAGGCATTGTTAACCATAAATCCAGATAATGAGGTTGGACTATTGCTACGCTCTAACTGGATTGATGCTGTTGAATTAAAACTTGAGATTGCGCATCGAAAACGCCAAGGTAAAATCATGATGCGCGTCTGTGAATTGTTAGAAATTGATCCGGAAAATCGATTAGCCCACCAAATACGCGTCAAATATGCCTACCGCTATAAACATAAACGAAAACATGAATATCTAGAGGCATTATTACAATTATATCCTGATGATGCCATTGGTCAGCTGTATCAGGCAAAAGAAAAAAAGACAGGGTAAGTTTTGTGCTTCAACCGGGAGACTACTTTATGAATAGGAATATTTTCTATAATATTTGAGGTGATTTTTGATAGAGAGTGCTAACGTTGACCATATTATAATAGGCGAATATTTTAAAAAACGTTGTGACTCACCGTTACATTCGTGACGAAGAGAATATTCATAGGAGGTAGGATAATGACGCAAAGTTTACCGATTATCGCAAATGAAATTAGACAAAGTATCATTGAAGCAGTCTATCAAGCAAAATCAGGACATCCTGGAGGTTCTTTATCGGCGGCTGATATTTTTACTTATCTATATTTTAAAGAGTTAAATATTGATCCAAAAGATCCGAAGAAAGACGATCGCGATCGTTTTGTCTTATCAAAAGGTCACGTGGCGCCAGGGTTGTATGCAACACTTGCTCACCGAGGATATTTTAATGTTGAGGATTTAAAAACGTTACGTAAAGTCGGCTCATATTTACAAGGACATCCAGATATGAAAGGCGTTCCCGGAGTTGATATGTCGAGCGGTTCATTAGGACAAGGTATCTCAGTAGCTGTTGGGATGGCGTTATCCGCTAAGCTACAACAAAAAGCTTATCGTGTTTATACGTTAGTCGGCGACGGTGAAATTCAAGAAGGTCAAGTGTGGGAAGCGAGTATGTTTGCAGCGCATAAAAAGTTAGATAATTTATGTGTCATTATTGATAATAACGATCTGCAAATTGATGGAAATATTGGCGATGTGTGTTCACCTTATCCTATTGATGAAAAGTTTAAAGCGTTTGGATTTGAAGTCATTCAAATTGATGGTCACTGCTTTGAAGACCTTGAAAAAGCTTTTGCACAAGCGCGTACTGTTTCAGATAAACCAACAGCAATTATTGCTAAGACGGTTAAAGGAAAAGGTATCTCTTATATGGAAAACAATGCAAACTGGCATGGGGCAGCGCCAAATACAGAACAATACCATCAAGCCATGCAGGAATTAAAAGATCAAGCTAAGACAGTGGAGGTGATGTAAAATGACTGATGTGAAAAAAATTGCCACCCGTGATAGTTATGGAAATTGCTTAGCGGAACTTTCAAGTGTTTATAAAAACTTAGTGGTGCTAGACGCTGACTTAGCACATGCGACCAAAACAATTAACTTTAAAAAAGCATGTCCAGAACGATTTGTAGACTGCGGGATTGCAGAAGCAAATATGATTGGCGTTGCAGCGGGACTCGCCGCAACCGGGATGATTCCATTCGCTTCATCCTTTGCGATTTTTGCAGCGGGACGCGCATTTGAACAAATTCGTAATAGTGTCGGGTATCCGCATTTAAATGTTAAAATTGGTGCTACCCACGCGGGGGTATCAGTCGGTGAAGATGGTGCGACTCACCAGTGTAATGAAGATATCGCACTCATGCGCACCATTCCGAAAATGGTCATCTTAAATCCAAGTGATGATGTAGAAGCAAGAGCTTGTGTAAAAGCAGCAATTGAACATGACGGACCGGTCTATCTTCGTTTTGGACGTCTACCCGTTCCTGTTATTAATGATCATGCAGATTATAAATTTGAACTCGGTAAAGGAATCGTATTGCGAGAAGGTGTCGACATAACAGTCGTTGTTACCGGTTTACCGGTAAGTGAAGTGCTGCAAGCAGCTGATGAGTTAAAAGAAGAAGGCATTTCAGTACGCGTTATTAATATCCATACAATTAAACCTATTGATAAAGCATTATTGCAACAAGCAGCAAAAGAAACAGGGCGTATCATAACCGTCGAAGAGCATTATGTGTATGGTGGACTAGGAGATGCAGTGATTGATGCAATCATCGACACTCACCCTGTACCAGTTTACAAAATTGGGGTTAACGATGAGTACGGATTTTCAGGTCCTGCAGCTGAATTGTTAGAACACTTTGGCTTCTCCAGTCATAAATTAAAAGCAGCGATTAAAAGTGTGATAACAAATCAATCGCTAAAATAAATAAAACGCCGCCGTGTAGGTGGCGTTTTATTATGCTTCCATAACAATCGCAGCAAGAGATTCAATGTTTTTGTAAATTATTAGCAAGAATTTATTTATTTCGTCATAAGATTTATTATAGATTGGATTATTAAAGTGGAAGTGGGGGAGTGGATATGTCAATCGTTACAAATGTGGTTGAGACATTGAAAGAGTATTTTAGTACATCTGTGGTGCGATATTATGTTTGGGCAGATTGTCGCATGATGAGCAAATACGCAAATAAAGCAACAAAGCAATTGAAAAAATGGGTTCATACGCTCGATACATATGAAGTGATGGATGATATGGTTAGCTTTAGACAAAGCAAAGGTGTATATGGTGAGAAAGGTTATTTTTTTCATCCGCTTCATCATGATGGTAAACCTGTTGCGATTTCAGTGATTTGGTCAATCAAAAAAGTAAATGAGAAACGAGAAGGTCCACGCGTCATTTCTAAAATAATGGATTATGATTTAGAGTTTGAGGGCGAATTAATGAAAGTACCACTCATTGAAATCATATTGAACACCAATCCACTTTTATATATTGAAACGGATGATATATTAGATTATTTATTGACGAAGATGCAGCGGGAGTACTTATTTGGACTTCAACGGATTGTTGGTACACAAGAGGGCGACCTTCAACGAAATGAATTAGAAGTTTTATTTGATTATTATGCCTAATAAGGGTCATATTTTAATGAGATGTCATAACGTATTTTAGTAAAGAGGTAAGTCTACACAGACTTACCTTCTTTTTAAACTATTTTCTACATGTTTGTATGATGTGTACAGACAAAAGAATAAGTTCAAAAGATCTGGGGGGATTTTTTTGTGGACATTAGATGATGTAGAACTAATGGTAAATGAGTTAGAAAAGCAATCAGGCGTGCCACTTTTTAATCTAAAAATCAGCCTGACAAGTCGTATGAAACAAGTGCTTGCTACGTGCCGGCACACGCTTAAATATACCACGCGCGCCATGTCTTTAATGGAGGAATTTCCTGACGCACAGACGCTAAATGATTTAGGATTAACGTATGAGGAGGCGGTCGAGTTTGAAAATTATGACCTTCGTTTTTCGACGCGGGTTTTAATGTATGCAAGTTATGAGCAATTAAAGGAAGTGGTGATTCATGAGTATGCGCATTATTTATGTTTGCTTTTGCACGATGATGGCACGCATGGCAAACAGTTTAAGGAGTATGTGACGTTGTTAGGTGGGAAAATAACGCATGCAGACTATGCTATTCATGCCGATCCGGATAACCCGCTTGTGATAACGCAAACTTATTATTCGATTGAGTGTTGTGGTTGTCATGAAGTAACCCGCTATGTCATTCGTACGCCGCGCTATAAAGAGGTATTAAGTGGTGATCATCGGTATATGTGTGCCGAATGCGAATCAAAACAGTTAAAGGCTTACGAAGAAGTTGTAACCGAGCCATATTAAAAGTCCCTCCTTTGGTTGAGGGACTTTTTAGAATTCATTCATTTTAATAGAGGTAACATCAGCAACATGGGCAAGGTCTAAAAATAATTCTGTAAAATCAACGTGATTAGCAGACTTAGTGGATGAAAAACGAAATGAGATTTCTTTCATATTATCACTAAGAATTTTTAATTGTAAATCAGAAATCTCAGCATTATTTTCATTAGCGACCGTATGAATGTGTTTCATAACGAGAGGCGTATCACTGCACTGAATGCGAACGTAAAAACGTGTAAATTTTCCACCACGAACAAATAATGAGGCACGTTCAAAAATCGTGAGTGTTGAAAAAATAGCGATAAAGCCAACAATCACAATGGCATAAGCGCCTGCGCCAACGGCAAGACCTAAACAGGCAACAACCCACAAACTAGCTGCGGTGGTCAGTCCTTTTATGGTCAATCCTTCTCGCATAATAGTTCCTGCACCTAAAAACCCAATGCCAGATATGACTTGTGCCCCAAGTCTTTGCGGGTCAAGTGTCGTAACAGATGCATATTTATTTGTGGTATATTCGCCAAGTTGCATAATCACACAAGCGCCAACAGCCACAAGCATATGCGTGCGAAATCCTGCAGGACGATGTGTGCTTTCACGCTCCCACCCGATGGTGCCCCCAATAAACATCGCGAGCATGACACGAACTGAGCATTCGATTAACGTGTGTAAATCCATTCAAATCCCCCCATAATAGCATGAATTGTTTTCTCATTTATTAAAGCTGACATGGTTGTCAGATTCTGTCTACTAAACTATATGAGTCAACAGACATAAATATTTATTATTTCAAAAAAACATAGGCACCAAATGAAAACTTCTTCATACAATAGAGATACGAGAGATTTAGAGAAGAAAATGAGGGGAACTATGGGATTTAATAAGTTATTATTATCTCAAGAGAAAAAAGCACTAACTGTTTTGTTTGGTGTTAGTTTATTATTTGTTTTAATTGAACTCGTCATGTCTATATTAACGAAGTCACAAGCGGTCTTAATGGATGCTGTATTTGATACACTAGAGCTTGTCATGACCATGATTTCAATCAATATCTTACCACTAATTTATAAAACCTTTACCCAAAAGCAACCGTTTGGTTACGGACAAGTGGAAACCTTACTTATTTTATTAAAAGGCATCATGATGGTCAGCGTAACGATTGGGATTATGGTCACAAGTATTCAATTAATCCTACAAGGTGGCGTCATTATTCAACACAATTTAATTTCCTATTTTGAAATATTCTCAACCTTATTAAGTTTGCTACTCATGACATATTTAACCTCAATTAACAAAAAAATTAACTCACCGTACATCAGTCTCGAAATTAAGCAATGGATTTTAGATGCAGGCATTAGTTTAGCATTAGGGATTGGATTTTTATTACCTAATCTCGTTCAAACATCATTTTTAAATAACCTAACACCATACATTGACCCACTTTTATCCATTTTATTAGCGTGCTTTATGTTACCCGTGCCATTCAAGACTATTATTAGTAGCTGTAAAGATATCTTTCTCTTTGCGCCAGAAGATGAAATCTTAGATGTAATCAATGAGGCAACGCAACGTATCTTAGAGCACCATGGCATTGTAAAAAACGAGATTGAAGTCGTACGAACCGGACGCAAACTTTGGATTTGGATATATTTCACCCCAGAACACGATTTAATTTCCTTAAAAGAAATGCGGTCTATTCAACATCGACTTGAAACAGAAATGAAAATTAAAGTGGGTGATTGTTATTTAGAATTTTTACCCGATATTGATTAAGTGTGACACTAACTCATGTTAAATAGGGAGGCTATGAATCATTTGAATAAAGATATTCAACCAATTAAAAGATTGAGAAATGGTGCTCATTAAATAATGTTCACAAGTAAGCTGTTGTTCTAAGTAATAACTAATCCCAGCAAAAAATATAAATCAAAAAGTTGCAGCTTAGACATGCAACTTTTTTTGAATAAAACTTTAGTTGTCATAAATTTTAAACTACTCATAACACAGTTTTAGCTAACATACGCTATAGGTGAGACTTGCCTTTAGTAGGTGATGCTTGTGGGAGGGGATAACGAGGGTAGCAAGCCAAGCCGCCCGTAACGTGGGAAGGAGTAATGGAGTTTTTTGTATAGATTAAGGTGTTTGAAAAAGCGAGAATTCACAGCTATGATGGATTATCAAACACCATTAAAATGCCTGTGTATGTCATCTATTTCAAGCCGGCTACTGGTTTGAAATAAGTTCAAACACAGAGAAATCATAGATGTTAAAAATGGTTGGTTAAAGTTGTAATATAGAAGCACTCTAACATAAAATCATGGCGCAAAAAACAACCTAAGAAAGGGGCATTGCATAAATGGAGCAGTTAAAAGCATATGCGTTGCGAAAGCATTTCTTTAGGATATTAAATGATGAAGGAATCGAAAATGCCTATCACTTTTTGATTCAACATCCTCCAATGGTTGATAATTTAAGTAAGGTATATCAAAATTCAAAAGATGAAGCATACATCTTACAATTAAATCGTCTAAATGAAACGGAACTTTTACAGTCTCAAAATGAAATATCGATGTTACTCATTCATGCCCCCTGGAATTTAAGTTTATGGCGTTTATTCGCAAATACGTTTTCTGATAAAAAGGTATCGCTCAAACAAGAAATCTTATGGTTTATTGCCATAAAGCAAGATAATCGTCACGGGTACTTGCAGTTTGTCAATGTCATCAGAGGGGCGCGTCGGTGGAATTTAGAAGCCATATACGCGCAGTTAAAATTAATTGAATTATCAAAATTCAAACAAAATCACCTCCAACAAGTAGAATTTCTTGCTCAAAAAACATATTTTGAACTCGATGAATTAAGTCGACAAGGTGAAAAAGTACGGCGGATTACAACTCTTTTTTCTAAATTAGTAAAGATACCAGACTATAAAGTCTTACTGCGTGAGACCCCTTATTTTTGTAGCTTTTGTTATTTTCATTTAGGAGACATTAAAAAAGCACTAGCGTTCATTACGATAAACTTTAATACACGCGATCAAGTGCTTATGATTAATCAGTTATTGTATTATGATTACGTCAATGAAGGACGTGACTTACTTGAGACGTTAATTAAAAACGATAGTGTGTCATCCCCTCCATTAATTGAATTTTTCCGTACGCAGATAAAGGCGGCAACTGAAGGTGAGGCTATGGTAAAACCATTGATGATTTGGTTGAAACGATATCCAAAGCGAGTGTCAATCACACTTATCGAAGAGAGTGAAGATGCATTGCAAAGTCATCCAAATCAACCGTTAGTTAGTTTATGTTTAAAGCATTTGTGTAACGTCTTTATTGGCGATCAAGCAGCGCAAACGCTATACATGAAAAGCCTAGAATGGTTACAAGATAC
>DNGE01000112.1:0-3712 GCA_003486705.1 Bacillota bacterium | reverse complement strand
CTATTTTGTTATGAACACGACTTAAAAGACAAAGTAATGGACGTCTTTGATGATTATTTTAATAAACAAGGCGAAGATGCTGATGCACGTATCAAGAATATGTTAGAGGGACTAAAGAAGCTTGAGGAAAATCAAAGCTTTGATTTAAAAGGGGTTATGAAGGCTGTTCGACAAAAAGACTATCCGTCTTTATTTTTAATCATCGAAATGTTAGATGAACATAGAGGTGCACAACAACTCGTGGAATTCCTTTATTTATTAGATCCTGCACAGTTTTTAGTTCACTTTATCGCGTGGTGGCTAACCCAGCCACAAGAACACGATCGGACCACGTTAATGCCAGAGAAGCGTCATGTTTTACACCAACTCAAACGTTGTAAAATTGAAGCAAGCGATATTGACACGCTTAAGGAAGAGTCTTTTCTTGAAGAAAAACTAACGCTATATTTGCGTCAGTTCATCACGCTTGAAACGTTTTGTCTGTTTCTTGAATTGAAAAGTTATCTCATACCTAAAGAAGAAATCGTCAAACAACTTTTAATCTGTCTGGCTAAACAACCGACACACGCAAGTTATTCTATACGATATGCGTTATTAAAATATTTGTGTGACTGGTGTCCAACGCCGAAATTGTTTTTAACGACTGCGCGGTGTTGTTATCGCATTAAAAAATATGAGGATGCGGCATTTTATTTTAAACAGTGTCAGTGCTTATCACGTCAACGCGAAGATATTCAAATTGAGATGTATATCTCAACGTTTTTAAATGGGATAAATGACTTCAAGGTATTAGATGAAAAACACTCGCCAAAGATGATGAGACAAGTTGTTTTATTGTTAATGAGTGATCGGCAATTTGTAAAAAGACGGACTGAGATTTATTTGTATTACTTAAAAAATCACTGTCAACTCGAATTGTTGTTGTGGTGGTATCATTTGTATCGACGTTTGCATCAATATGATGAAGCATTAAATGTTATTGATCACTTGAGTCAATGCGATTTAACAATATATCGTGATGTTTTAAATCATTTTAAAACAAAGTTAGAACAGCGGTATCAATTAAATACACAACCTTTAATTGAGGAAGTGAATCAGCGCTTAAATTTAGTGGAGAATCAAGTTAATCCAGTCAAGCCATCGATGTTACAACCCTTTAAACCTGATGATATTAAATTATTAAAAGAGTTAATGTATAAGCATGATGTGATTCGTCAATTACCGTATCACGAGATTCCTTTTTTAGAGTTAGAATGGGATGTGGAGTACGGTAAACAAAAAACTGGTGTTCTCGCGTGGTTTAAGGGAGTTATTGAAAAGTTTTCACTCAAGTCGTTGTTTAATAAAAGTTAAGGCTTGAGTTCACAGGTCGGTTTAGAGGCGCATAAACTGTAGCATATAAACATTTGAGTGTGGGGGATGGATAGGATGCGCAGTTTGATTCTTTATGATAGTAAGTATGGTGCGACTGAAAAAATGGCGTCTATTTTAGGGATGGTTGTAGGGCAGTGTTGTGTAAAGAAAGTGGTCGATTTTACAGTAGAAGACAAGTCGTATGATTATTATATTTTAGGCTCGCCCATTTATAGTGGAAAAATTACAAATCAAATGATTGAATTTTTACGTCAACATTATGAGTGGTTACGAACAAAAAAAGTATTTTTTTATGTGGTTGATTTAGAAGGGGCATCTGGTGATAAATATTTACACCCCATTCGGTTATTACTCGGCACGGCGTTAAAGTTATCACGGTCTTTAGGCGGATATTTACAGATAAATGGATTAGATGCGAAAGATTACGAGGATATTCAGGCGTTTTGTGATTACATTGGTTTACCTTTTCAAAATATGAATTATTATGATTTGAAAACGGTCGTGGATTTTGGTTTGGATGTTAAAGCGCTAATGCTTGAGATGGCAGAAAAACTGGATGAAAAAATAGTATGGAGACTATGTGAATCGTTTATTAAATTGCACAACACGTGCGTGTTATGTACGGGTCATGATGAATTAGTAAGAGCGACCCCTATTGAGTATAGCTACTATAAAAAGAAATTGTATTTTATGTCTGAAGGCGGCGTGAAATTTGCAAATTTGTTTATGAACGCGCATGTTTCTGTTGCTATATTTGATCCGTTTACAACATGGGAAACGTTAGCGGGGATGCAAATAAGCGGACAAATTGAAATGGTTCCGTATAAATGTGATGAGTTTTATGATATCCTCAAACAACGCAACATTAGTCAAAAAGAATATGATGAAATGAAAACAGCACTTCATGTGTTTAAACTCAATATGGAACAAATTGAGTTTTTAAATAGTTCATTTAAAGAATATGGGGGTAGCGCGTCTCAGGTGTTAAAATTGACAAAATAAAAAGGAGCTTTTGGCTCCTTTTTATTTTGTTAATGAATCCCTAGGGTATTTAAATAAATCGTTTCTTCATCTTCACAATCTTTGCAGTATGCATGTCCATCATCTTTTGGTTTCCCGCACTGTATACAGTGTTCTTCCGTTTCATATTCGAAATACATAAACATGCCCCCTAATGATGTTGTTTATATCATAATATGATGAAAACGTTTAGAATATAATCGAATAAACTAATAGATGTAAAAAAGTATATATGTGAGGTCAAACTGATTTAGGTGAATTCGAGTGTTAGGCTGCATAAATAGTAGCGGGATACTGTGGAGATTGAAAATACTAAAAATATTTAACAAATTTTGGTACAATGTTTTTAAGTATAAATGAGGAGGAGAGATCAAATGAAGAAAATAAACAGGGTAATTATCAGTAGTGTGGTAGTCATAATGCTCGTAGTTAGTGTGGGGTATTATTTTTTTCCCCTACCTGTAGCGGATGATATAGATACACGTTTGGCTTCGCAGCTTATAATCGAAGAAGAAAATTCATTTGAAACGCAAGTTCATAATGAGTGTTCTGCTTTTTCGAGTGCCTATGTTTTACGTCATTTTGGGGAATCGATAACAGGCATGACGTTATATGAATCATTAAACTTTAAACTACCACTATCAGGCTATGTCTTACCAAATGGCATTCTATCTTATTTTCATGAATTAGATTACGATATCACGATGTTTAGTGGGACACTGAATCAATTAAAAATGAGATTAGGTGCGGGAGTCCCAATCATTGTTCTCGTTGGGGAGGGGGTCAATTGGCAACACTATATGACACTCATCGGTTATAATACGGATCTTAAGGAATTATACTTTTTTGATTCGTTACGAAAAGAAGATGAAAATGCTGAACTGCCTGGCAATAGAACGTTAACGGAAGATTATTTTCTTTCGATGTGGGATAACGGACTCCCGATTTTTAACCACCTCTATTTTGTTATAAATAGGTAATCTTTTGGTGTAAGAACACTTAAATTTCATCAGGCTTAGCTCTATTTCCCTTCTTTGGGCATACAATAGTACAAAGGGGGCGTTAAATGATGCATAAATATTTTTGGAAACTGTTTTGGAGCATGGTCATCTTCATCGTGACAATACTTTTAGGTGGTTTTATTTTTGGATTATGGGACTTCTTTGTGGTTAGTAACGGATTGTGGACGTTGTTTATTATTATGCCGTGTCTTTTAAGTATGTATCAATTTGGTCTTAATATATGGAATTTTTTCGGATTTGCACTCGGTTTGTTTTGTCTTGCAGCATCGGTTGGGATTCTTTCATATGAATTGGTG
>DNGE01000138.1:18142-21536 GCA_003486705.1 Bacillota bacterium | reverse complement strand
CAATTGCAACAACCTTACTTCCAGTTAAATTTCCGTATGGATATGGAACAACACCATAAATTAATGTTCTTTCTTTAGATTCAATATCGAAACTTTCCTTTATTGTACCTGTTTTAACATCAAGTTCTTCACCTAATGAATTAAAGTATTCACCGTCTTTTCCACTTAAAGTAAAGTAAATATACTGGTTATCTTGATATAAATCACCTGAAAAACCATTTAATGATTCCACTTCAAACTCAATATCAAATAAATTCATATCGCCACTTATTTCGATATCCGACTCACTAAAATCAAACGTAATTTCAAATACTTCCTCAAATTCATTGCTTTCAGAATCTAATTTTTTTGCATCTACCTTGATATTTTCATCACCTAATTGGTTAAGCAAATCATTTGATGGTTTAATCGATGCAATATCTAAAGAAATTGCACTGCTATTCACGAGTTTAAAAGAACCTTTACTTAAATCATTAGAATTATGAATAGTAATGGTTGTATGTAACGGATTGACTTCCGAAATTTTTGTTTCATCACTCGTAATTGCTAAATACGAAATATCTGGTTTTACCATAATAAAATGATAAGGACGTTGCGTCACACTTCCTGCATTTGCATAATCTAGTTGCACATTAAAATAACCATTTGCATCAAAATCACTTTTTTCAATCCCTGCAACTAAAATATTATTATCATCTTTTACAATCGTTCCTATTTCTCTTAGGCCATAGCTAGATTCAGAAAAAGCAAAAATCGTATTTACTTCTGATTGTTTCAAATATGATAATCCATATTCATCTTTTAATTCTTGGACATAATTATTGTTTACATTGGCTTGGATCCAAACAGCTTCGTGTTTTTGGTCATCCCACCAATACTCTTCTGAATAAGAGTCATTGGTAATTTCAACAACACCAGGCTCAACCGTCTTATCATTAATTGTAAAGGTTACACTATCTGATGATGTATCATTCATCACCGCAAACGGAAGTGTTTCTATAAACTGTTTTCCAGCTGCATTTGTTGCAACAACTTGCAATTGATAAACACCGTCTGATAAAGGAACTTTGTCTTGCGAAACTTTTCCATTCACTATTTTTTGAACCGTAGCATTTGGAATCATATATTCAATGACTACTTCCACACCTTCTGGAATCCAAGAAGCATCTTCGTAGCCACCATAGCCCAACACTTCACCTGATTCACTTAAGACATACGTTTCAATCGATTTTACTGTTTCACTTAATATAATAGTAAACGCTGGTTCAAGACCACTGTAACTAAAGTATTCATGTCGATTTAATATTGTTGAATTTGTAAAAGCTGTAATTCCTTTTGCACTTCCATCTTGTAACGATGGATAATCTAATGCAACAATTCCTTCTTTTGAGAATGTCGCACTATATGGCATTTGATAATCTTCTTTAGTATCAGAATCAACAAACACAATATACCCCTCGTAGTTTCCATACGCCGCACTAGCTGGAATTTCAAGTACAACATCAATTGTTTTACTTTGTTTCGCTTCAACCGTAACCGTCTGATCAACTTTTACCTCAACACCATTTGCAGCTAAATTTAATCCGCGTTCACTTCTTGTTTGTGGCGTCGTTACTTGATATGTTTTCGAAGTTGAAGAGTTATTTGTAATAGTAACTGGAATACTCGCTGTCGTTTTTTCATCCCCTACTTTGTATACTTTTCCAAATGACAGTAATCCCGTTGTATTTTCAAGCACGGTTTGATCCACACCTGCAACTGTATCATACTTAGATAAAAATGAAACCTTTTCGTAAACTGCGTTATACGCATTAATACGCCCTGCACCCACTTGATGCACACTATAATTATCACCATTTTCTTGTTTAATTTCTTCCGCTGTATTCATTATAGCAGCCTTTACTTGTTCTGGCGTATAGTCTTTATTCGCTTGTAGTATGAGCGCTGCAACACCAGTCACATGCGGCGCAGCCATTGAAGTACCACTCATACGTCCATAAGCATAAGAATAATTATTTGACTCATGGTCATTAATGTATCCAGGTACCGTTGAATAAACTTGTGATCCCGGTGCTACCACGTCCGGTCTAATTTCATTTGTCACCCCTACAGGTCCAGCCGAGCTAAACTCTGCTAAATAATCACCCTTTACAAGGTAAGAATCCTTATAGGAAACCGAAAAAGTAGCCGTTTCATGTTCACTCATATAACTTTTCAATTTTGTTCCATCTTCTAAAGAAAGTGATAATGTATTTAAGCCACTGAATTCACCTAAATAAGGCATCTCCCCATCGACGTTATTTATTATAATTACGAAAGCAGCACCTGCAGCCTCAGCATTCGCAATTTTCTCAACAAACGTTATTGTCCCACGATCAATGACCGCAACTTTTCCAGTTAAATCTTTATCTTCAAAATCATTAGCATATCCAAGTTCACAATAAACAAGCTCATAAGCTTCTTCAGTATACTCATTAATAGATTTCACTAAATTAATTCCCATTAAATTAGAAGTTAAATCTAACTCTTCTGATTCTTCTGATTTTACTGAATAACGATCATATGTTAAATCAACTGTACTTGCACCAACAGCAATTGGCAATGGTGCAACCCCTGGTGAACCGACAGTATATTGATTAGGTCCTGAATTACCATTAGAAATAACTGTGACTACGCCAGCAAGCGTTGCATTATTTACAGCATCAACAAGTGGATCAAATGGTGAACTACTTGAACCACCTAGCGATAAATTAATAACATCCATCCCATCGACTACTGATTTCTCAATTGCTGCAATAATACCTGATGTCGCACCACTTCCATAAGGGCCAAGTACTCGATAACCATATAATTCTACGTCTGGCGCAACTCCCAAGACATTTTGACTTGTGTCACTATTATCTCCCTGACCTGCAATTGTCCCTGAAACATGAGTTCCATGCGAAGTGTAATACGTTGACCCAGACGAACTCGTTTCATCATAATCGCTGACTTTCCAATCCTCATACGTTGTCTCCATTGGATCAGCATCATTGTCAATAAAATCCCATCCTAAAACCGAGTCTATATTTACACTATTTGCATCGCCATCTTCTGCTCTATATCCTTTATAAGCAGCTGCTAAATCCGGATGATTATAATCAATCCCCGTATCTAACACCCCTACCTTAATTCCTTCACCAGTAATTCCATCCTCGTGAAGTTCATCTACTCTAATATGAGGAACTGAATCCATCATAAAAGGATTAATAGATGTACTAACATCTTCAGATTCATCTTCTTCCAATGTCGTTTCATCTTCTTCAGATGTCGTTTCATCTTCTTTCGATGTCGCTTCATCTTCTTCCGATGTTGCTTCATCTTCTTCCGATGTCGTTTCATCTTCTTCTAATGT
>DNGE01000138.1:11847-17857 GCA_003486705.1 Bacillota bacterium | reverse complement strand
CTTCTAATGTCGTTTCATCTTCTTCCGATGTCGTTTCATCTTGTTCAGATGTCACTTTATCTTGTTCTTCAGATGTCAGTTCATCTTGTTGAGTAGACGTTGTTTCACTTTGTTCATCTTGACTATTATTAGCGTTTGATTCGTTTGTATTGTTATTTTCTTCTTGCATTCCTACTAAACTTTCATCCGTTGTTGTCTCAATTGAAACTTCAGTATCTGCATGAATATATTTAACAACACTACAGTTTGCTATTTTTTCAAGTTCATTTGCTTTTATCTTTAAAGAGACTCCATTATATACAATAGAGTACGATTGCTCGATTTTAGGTTGATTTATACCAAATGTTGTCGGTAAAGTAGCAATATAGTTATTAAAAACTTCATGATCCCTTGCGACTTGTTGGCGACTTTTTAAGGAATATGTTGTGCTTGACTCATTTGCTTTTGCTAACGGTTCGCTTGCAAACTCTACAATAACAGAAACATAATCCGCTGTACTCGTATCAATTAAATCACTAATTTTACTTTTTTCTTCTGCGCCTTCAGGCCTTCTTAACAACGTATCACTAAAGTTATAATCTCCCTTTGAAGTATATGTTGTTTGTTGGCGTCCCCCTACCATTGCATGCGTCAATGTATTCGCTGTCAATGATAACGCCGTTGTTAAACAAATAAGCCGCTTAAAATTTTTCTTATTCATCATACTTTCTCCCCTTCCGATATGAATTATTTTAAAATTCTCCCCCTTTCAATAAATTCCTTTTTATGGAATTCTTATATTAAAAGATAACATCTTATTTCTATAACGTCAAAGGTCAAAGAAACTTATTTTCTAAATTTTATACTAATTTATACTGATTTAATATTTCTTTATACAACGTTTAGTTGTAATTTTTGCAGTTAATTTTTCTTTTTTTGTTAAGTTTACCGAAAACTTGGCGAAAAAGAATGAAAAATACCCCTTAACTAATCTGCCCCTAAATAACGTTGCTTGGCGTCAAAATTATTTATTTGATAACTTCCTACTTACTCTAAACTGCTATGGTGGTTATTTTATGAATTTATGGCCTATTTTACGATCTAAACAACAAAAAACGCTATGCATTCGACATAGCGTTTTTCATTGTTTAACTTAATTATTTAGTAAAATGATATTCCCCCACAACAATTTCATAAGGAATAAATTGATTATTTTCAAATTTTAGATACACATTTATTAATCCTAATCCATCGACTCTAGGAACTGCACTAATTTGTTGCGTGGTCATGAGGTTAAAGTTATCTGCATTGTCATGGACTTTTATTGGATAGAGTCCACTTAGAGGATACACATCACCACTTGCGTCGCCTTTTACAGTACCATCATCATGATAATGACGTTCAATTAAATCTTTACTTTTATTTGCGATGTCTAAATAATACACTTGATCATTTGTTGAATTTTTGACTTCAACGCGATAGTTATCAAGTAATTTGACTTCCCAATTGTATAAACTGTTAAAGACCTCATAATCAAATAACTTACAAGGCTCATCGTTTATAAAGGTATACATTTTATAAAATCCAAGCCCCCCACTTCCACCAGAATCAACGGACACTAAAACATCAGATACAGCATTTTGAGTAAAGTCGCCAATAAACAACTTACTTCCATAGCCTTCCATATTCAACGGTTGTTTTATCGTTTCATCAGTTGCACCATTGACAATGAATAATTGTAAATTTTGTTGATAAATCGCATTTGAATCTTCTTTATCACCCACTAAATAGATTAAGTCATTAATTTGATCCCCTGTAACATCTGCAATTCTTTCATCGAAAATATACGGGGCTTCTAGTTCAATAGCTACTGTCATTTGGGGTGGAATATAACTATCCATAGCAAACATAAAAATACTCCTTTCAAACGTTTAAAGTTAGTATACCCAACATTTACTATTCAACTAAAAAACTTCCCAAGTTAGGACATGTAATTTATACCATTTTAAACAGATGTCTGACTAGACTTTATAAAAAAGACCTAGCATGATAAACTAGGTCTTCTCTGTTAAAATAGTGATAATTGATTATCTGGGACAAGAACTGTTTTGACAGGTTTTTTATCTGTTCCCATTTCCATATCTCCAAAAGCACCGGCTAATTGTAATTTTTCAATTAATGTTTTTGAACATTTTCCGCGTGTTTGAACTTCTTTTATTGTCTTAAATGGTTCTTCTTCACGTGCAGCTACCATTTGGCGCGCAACGTTTTCTCCGAGTCCATCCATCGCTGTAAATGGTGGAATCAGTGACTTTCCATCTTCAGATATTTTAAAATCAACCGCATTTGATTCTTCAATATTAAAGTTTTGGAAATAGAATCCACGCTCGGTCATTTCAAGCGCAATTTCTAAAATCGTAACTAAGTTTTTCTCTTTTGGCGTTGCATCAAATCCTAATTCATCAATTTGATCTAAACGTTTGCGAATCGCATCTGGTCCTTTAACCATTGTTTCAATTTCAAATACATCCGCACGTTTAGAGAAATACGCACAATAATAGAAGATTGGGTGATGAACTTTAAACCATGCTATGCGAATCGCCATCAATACATAGGCTGTGGCATGGGCTTTCGGGAACATGTACTTGATTTGACCACAAGACCAAATATACCATTCCGGAATATTGTGCTTGCGCATCTCTTCTTCAAACTCTTTCCATCCATCAGGAACCTTACTTGCCATCCCTTTACGAACGAACTCCATAATCTTGAATGCAAGCGCTGGCTCTAGTCCACCATACATTAAGTAAACCATGATATCATCACGACAACCGATAACATTTTTAAACTCTATCTTACCAAATTTATCAATCTTACCTGTAACTAAGTCAGCCGCATTGTTTAACCAAACATCGGTACCATGTGATAATCCCGATATCTTTACTAATTCGGCAAATGTTTTGGGTTTCGTATCTTCAAGCATGTTTCGAACAAACGGCGTCCCAAATTCAGGAACTCCATACGAACCTGTTGTCGATCGTATTTGATCAGGTTTCACACCAAGTGACTCAGTTGAATAAAACAGTTTATAAACTTCAGGATCATCTGTTGGAATATCTTTAGGATCAATCCCAGAAATATCTTGTAAGTAACGAATCACGGTTGGATCATCGTGACCTAGAATATCAAGTTTTAATAAGTTATCATGAATCGAGTGGAAGTCAAAGTGCGTCGTACGCCACTCTGCCGTTGGATCATCGGCTGGATACTGAATTGGGGTTACGTCGTAGATGTCCATGTAGTTCGGGACGACGATAATCCCCCCAGGATGCTGACCTGACGTACGGCGAACGCCTTCACAACCTGAGGCAAGACGTTCAATTTCTGCTGAACGTAATTCACGACCTGTATCTTCTAAGAAACCTTTTACGTATCCAAACGCAGTCTTTTCTGCTACGGTACCAATGGTTCCGGCACGGAATGCAAAGTCATCACCGAATACTTCACGACAATATAGATGGGCAGTCGGTTGATATTCTCCCGAGAAGTTTAAATCGATATCGGGAACTTTATCTCCTTTAAATCCTAAGAAGGTTTCAAAAGGAATATCATGTCCGTCTTTTTTCATCTTCGTTTGACAATGCGGACAGTTTTGATCAGGTAAATCAAATCCTGAATCACCGTTCGCTAAAATCTCTTGTAGATGTTCTTCTTCCGGTCTAATTCCATATCGGCTTTTCTCATCTTCATTCAACTTAAAGGCTGTATATAAACAGTTTGGACAGCGATAATGTGGTGATAGCGGGTTAACCTCTGTAATATCTGTTAATGTCGCAACAAATGATGAACCGACCGATCCACGTGAACCTACTAGGTAACCATCATCTAAAGACTTCTTAACTAACATGTGTGAGATATAATAAATAACTGCGAACCCATTACCAATAATACTTTTTAATTCTTTTTCTAAACGATCGAGTACATATTGTGGTAATTCTTTACCATAAAGTTCATGTGCACGTTCATAGCACATTTCTGTTAGTCGATCTTTAATACTTGGGATGCCTTTATCTTTTAAGAAGTCATCCGCTGGTGTAAATAAATCGTCCTTAATTGCTTTAATCTTTTCACATTGATCTGCAATCATATTAGGATTAGTAACGACAATCTCTTTTCGCTTCTCGTTACCTAAGAAACTAAAGTCATGTAACATTTCATCTGTTGTTCTAAAATGCATACTTGGAATGTCTTTAATATCTGGATTATTTAATGGGTGGCGTCCACCACCTACCATAGGCGTTCTTGTATAGATCTGGCGATATATTTTATCATCACGATTTAAGTGGTGCACATCTCCTGTTGCGCAGACTGGAATATCTAACTCCTCACCTGCTCGAATAATCGTTTTAATGGTCTCAATAATTGATTGTGCCATTTCCTTCGAATTCAAATCAATGAGATGTGAGTAAACTTCTGGTGGTTGCACCTCTAAATAATCATAGAATTTTGCTTTTTCAAGTAATTCTTCGTACGGTTTATTAATTGCTGTTTGCCAAACTTCACCGTTAACACATGAGCTTCCGACTAAGAGGCCTTCACGATGTGCTTGTAAAACAGAACGACGAATTTTAGGTTGCCCACCAAAAATATCGGTTGTAAGCGATTGGGATACTACTTTAAATAAGTTTTTAAAGCCGACTTGATCCTTCGCTAAAATACAAACATGATCAGAGTATCCTAACTTAAACGAGTTCTCTGGATCGACTAAGGTATTCATTTGATCATGTGTTTCGATTTCAAGCTTTAACACATCTTTTAGCATTAAGATAAATGCTTGACCTGTCGCTCGTGCATCATAAATGGCGCGGTGATGTTGTGTTAAATCAACTTTAAAGAACTTAGCTAATGCTTTTAAGTTGAATCGTTTTAATTTACGTTTTGATTTTTCATCATCAAGTGGATCTATTTTATCCCAGTAGATACCTAAAGAATGATGATACATCACGCGTGCAAGCTCAAGGGTATCAATAACAGGGTTTGGACAATCACCTAAGTTAAAACGTTTATAGGTTTGTTCTAAGTGTCCCATATCGAAGTGAGCATTATGGGCAACTAATATACTATCGCCACTCCATTCTTTAAAGTCTCTCATTACGTCTTCAAGTTCAGGTGCCTGATCAACGTCACTTTGTAAAATATGAGTTAACTCTATTGTTTTGAGTGATAAACGACGATGCGGGTTCGCAAATGATGAGAACTCATCGATAATAGCACCATTTCGGATTTTAACCGCCGCAATTTCAATGATCACGTCAAAGTTAGTTGAGAATCCAGTTGTCTCGACGTCATAAACAACATATGTGGCATCATTTAGCTTAATAGGACTATTATTCCAAGCAACTTCCGGTAAATCATCTACTAAATAACCTTCAACCCCATAGATAACTTTAATATCATTTTTCTTAGCAGCTGAAAATGCCTCTGGGATAGCTTGAAGTACACCATGATCCGTTAAAGCTATTGCCTTATGGCCCCATTTTGCCGCTTGTTTCACGTATTCTGAAATATCTGTTACGGCGTCCATGGCGCTCATTTTCGAGTGAACATGTAATTCAACACGCTTTTCACCTTCTGGAGCTAAATCTTGACGTGGTTCCGTTTTTGCCGAAATGATATTAACTGAATTTGCCATTAATACTAATTCTTTTGCGAATGTATCAAATTGGATTTTCCCGCTAACTTTAACCCAATTTCCTTTACCTAAAATTTTAGGAAAGGCTTTTTTAGCTTCTGGGGTTCTAGCAAACATTTTAACATAAATTGAATCTGTATAATCTGTAAACTTAGCTGTAATAATGGCCAGTTCGCCACCTTTTACATCTCGTGATTCAGAGGCAAAAATATATCCTTCTAGCACACAGCGATTCATTTCATCATCAATATCACGACATAACATCGGATCTTGTTCAATCATTCCACCAATTGAAGTATCTGTGATTTCAGGTTCTTTTCGTGAGTAACCTCCACGACC
>DNGE01000138.1:6509-11541 GCA_003486705.1 Bacillota bacterium | reverse complement strand
GGTGGTGTTAGTGTGGCATAATATTGCTCACGCTCTGTTAATAAGTCATCATCTGATTTTGCATTCGTACAAAGATATGGCATAACGCGATTCACATGGAACCCAAATCTTCGATACGTTGCTGCAATTAACTCCACATAATGTTGTTCAATATCTTGAACATATTGATTATTACTTACAGCAATTTGTATGTTATGATCTTCTACTTTTATTGAGAAACTTTCTAAATAACGAATTAATATTTGTTTTCGACTTAAATACTCAATAATTAAAGGCCAGTATTCTTTTATCTTATCATCGCTAACTTCGCGTTGATATTTAATCGTAAATGAAGCCTCTTGAATCGTTTTAATATTTTCAAACGTCATGTCAAAGTTATGATAAAGTTCAAAAAATGCTGCGCCAACGAGTGGTTCATCAAATAATAAGTAAAACATCATTTGATTACTTTTACGCAACACATCAACTTTTTCAATTATCTTGTTTTCAAATAAAAATAGTTGGTGATCAGGATATTTAATTTGTTGTAATAGTATTTCCATTTGTTTTTGCAAGAGTATCCCCACCTACTTTTTTACGAATTTATTTTAATATATAACTTATTAATTTTATCATTTTTCTTTCTAAAATTCATCATTAAACGACAAGAAATTAATGCTACCTTTATTATGAAATCTTATCTTAACATTAAAACTTACCTAGTGATAATATTTGACACTTTAATACTAAAGATACATGGAATATTTATTTCGCTAAGTTCAATCACGATATGTGATTTCGTCAAAAATCTAAACTTATCCTACCTGCTTTAGTGTTTCCTAATCAAGCTGTTATATGAACGTGTCATATTGCGTGCTGTTACTGAACGTTTCTAGACTTGTTAAGTTCTAATAACTGTTAATCATTAAGGTGAAGTATTTCTATATTTTAGTTTTTGGCTCTGTTAGACGAAAATGTTGAAATCAGTTATCTAATCTTACTTAATAGTTTCGAATAATAAAATTTTTGTCTTAACAAACTGACGAGTTCAACGGTTTAAACACCAACACAATTGTCTAACAAAGCTTAGTTTTTAACTCGCACATAGAAAAAAACCGACTTTAAAGTCGGTTTTTTGTATTTATTAAGCTAATGTTTCGTATTTTTCTTTTACGAATGATACTAAATCAGCTAATTGTACTTCAGTTACTTCACCTGTTTGGCGAACTTTCACTTCTACTTTACCGTCAGTTACACCACGTCCAACCGTAATACGGATTGGTAAACCAACTAAGTCAGCATCAGAGAATTTTACACCTGCACGTTCTTTACGATCGTCTAATAACACTGTTAATCCAGCATCTTGTAATGCTTGATAGATTTCTTCAGCTTTTTCGGCTTGTTCAGCTTTTTTAACATCTACAGGTACAACGTGTACAGCGAATGGTGCAATTCCTTTTGGCCAAATCATACCAAACTCATCGTTATTTTGTTCAATGACAGCCATCATAACTCGGCTTACACCAATTCCATAACATCCCATGATAATTGGGTTTTTCACTTGATTTTCATCTAAGAATTCAGCTTTCATTGCTTCAGAATATTTTGTACCTAATTTGAAGACATGTCCAACTTCAATTCCTTTGGCATGATCAACAACACCGACACCATCTGGTGATGGTGCACCTACTGGTAAGTCAGCTACTTCAATGTTAGCAGCAAATGATCCTGTCGTAGAGTACACAATTGTATCTTCTCCAACTTCTGCTAAAGCCATGAACTCAGCAGATTGAGATCCACCGATTTGTCCACTATCTGCTTCAACCATGCGGAAGTTTAATCCACAACGTCCAAAGATATTATGATAAGCTGTAACGAAATCATTATATGTACGATCTAAACATTCTTGTGTTGCATGGAATGTATAAGCATCTTTCATAATGAATTCACGTCCGCGCATTAATCCAAAACGAGGGCGCGCTTCATCACGGAATTTTGTTTGAATTTGATAAACATTTAATGGTAATTTTTTATATGAATTTAAGTAATCACGTACAACATAAGTAATAACTTCTTCATGTGTTGGTCCTAAAGCAAACTCACGATCATGACGATCTGTTAGTCGCATTAATTCTGATCCGTAAACATCCCAACGTCCTGTTTCGTTCCATAGTTCACGTGGTTGTAAAGCTGGCATTAATAACTCGTTACCACCGATTGCATCTAATTCATCACGAACGATACCTTCGATATTGTTTAATACGCGTTTTGCCATTGGTAAGTATGTATATACCCCTGCCGCTACTTGTTTAATAAACCCTGCGCGAAGTAAGAATTGATGTGAACGAATTTCAGCATCACTTGGTACTTCACGTAATGTAGGGATAAACATCATTGATTGTTTCATAAAATGTCCTCCTAGTTTTTTTCGTAGTTGTATCACTTATTTGATAACATTTTGAGAGTCTAATTATCTCATCTTTTTCTCATCTTTTCAAGACTTTGACTGCTAGACCTTACATATTAAATAAACGTAACACATCATTAAACGTGATATAAATAAATAATCCTAAGAATAATAATAAACCTGCTGTATGAATGTACCCTTCAACACGACGATTAACTGGTCGACCAATGATTGCTTCGATTAAAACGAACACAATACGCCCACCATCTAATGCTGGAATTGGTAATAAATTCAATAATCCAATATTGACACTTAAAAATGCAACCCATTTTAATAATGAAGCAAATCCATACGTGACAATTTGAGATGTCATTGAGTAAATCCCAACAGGTCCTGCTAAATCGCCAACTCCTGCTTCTTTTGTTACAAATAACATTCTAAACGTGTCGAAAATACTTGTAAAAGCTTGTTTAGTGTTTTCAAAAGCATACTCAACTGCAACACCTAATGAACGTTCGACTTTAACTGGATTTTGTGTATCTACACCAATTCCAATCAGTGTACGACCATTTTCAACCGTAGGTGTCAATGTTAACGAAACAACTTCACCATTACGCTCTACTTTAACCGTTGTTTCTCCGTTAGCTGTTTGAATAGCTTCTATTAATTCATTCCAATTTGAGATATTATAACCATTGAATTCTACAACCTTATCACCGGCTTCAATCCCTGATACATCCGCTGGAGAATTAGGCTCTACTTGACTGATGACACTAGAATAGGTCGGATTCCCAACATAAAAACCTACACCAAAGAATAAAACAATGGCTAAAATAAAGTTCATTGTTGCACCAGCAGCCATTGTCGCGAAGCGAGCAAATTTTGACTTAGATTCTAAGCAACGGTTATACGGTGCAATTTGTTGTTCTTGACCTTTATCAAATACGTAGAAAGCATCTTCTATAACACGATAACGATGTGGTTCACCTGATGGTGTTTCAATCACAATAAATAACTCTTTATATAAATCAACAGACGTAATTTTTCCATTGACATGAACACCTTTTGCGTTTGGATCTAAATAGATTTTGTCAACTAATCCTCTTGAATTAATACGAACTCCGACAGATTGACCTACTTTCACCATTTCTTTTTCGACTTCTTCACCTGCCATAGCAACGTATCCACCAATCGGAACTAGACGAAGAGAGTATCTTGTTTCACCAATTTTTTTTGAATAGATTGCAGGCCCCATCCCAATCGAAAACTCATGACATAAAATTCCGAATTTTTTAGCCACAAGGAAGTGTCCTAATTCGTGGACTAAAACGATAATTCCTAATGCAAAAACAAATCCTAATAAACTTAACATATACTACCCCACTCCTCATCTAATATCTTGACTGAATCGATTGTTTTACCTCTTTATCTATCTCAAGAATTTGGGATAGTGATGGTGTTTCAATTAATTCATGTTTAACTAAACTGTTATAAACGACTGATTCTATATCCAAGAAGCTAATTTTCTTATTTAAGAACAAATCAACAGCTGCTTCATTTGCTGCATTTAATACCGTGGTCGCACTACCACCTGAAATACCGGCCTCATACGCCATCTTTAAGCACGGGAAGCGGTCAAAATCCATCGGCTTGAATTCTAACATTCCTACTTCTGCAAGATTTAATCGCTTAGCACCTTTTAACTCAATGCGTTCTGGATAACTCATTGCAAACTGAATCGGAATTCTCATATCAGGTGTTCCAAGATGTGCAATCACACTTGTATCATCGAATTCAACCATTGAATGAATAATACTTTGCTTGTGCAAAATAGTTTCAATTTTTTCATACGGCATATCAAATAACCAATGGGCTTCAATTACTTCTAATCCTTTGTTCATCATCGTTGCAGAATCAATTGTAATCTTTGCTCCCATTGACCAGTTTGGATGATTAAGCGCCTGTTCTAAGGTTACATCTTTTAACATATCACGTGTATAATCTCTAAAAGAACCACCACTAGCTGTAATAATTAATTTACTAACTGATTTCTCATCTTCACCCATTAAACATTGATAAATAGCTGAATGTTCACTATCTACTGGAAGTAGTTTTACGCCATATTGCTTAGCTTTTTCCATGACAAGGTGCCCTGCCGTGACTAATGTCTCCTTATTCGCAATTCCAATATGTCGTCTCATTTCAATGGCTTTTAGTGTGGGTAAAAGGCCAACTGATCCCATAACCGCACTTAAAACAAAATGATACTCTCCGTCGCATCGATCATACGTCGCAACATTAATTAATCCTTCTTCTCCATATCCAAATTCAACATCTTTAAACTCGTCTGATAATAACTTAGCATCATCAGCTGAAATCACTGAGACATATTTCGGTTTAAATTTCTTGATGATTGAACGTGTTGATTCAATATTGCGCCCAGCAGAAAATGAGACTAATCTAAACATATCAGGATTTTGAGCAATTACGTCTAATGTTTGTGTTCCAATTGAACCTGTTGCACCGAGTAAATATATATTTTTCATCTAAATCACCACGTTAAATATATTAATTAAGATATATAAGGCCAATGATGCGTAAAGATGACTATCTAAACGATCGAGTACGCCCCCATGTCCTGGGAAT
>DNGE01000138.1:5770-6341 GCA_003486705.1 Bacillota bacterium | reverse complement strand
GTACGCCCCCATGTCCTGGGAATAATTTACCAAAGTCTTTAATACCATAACGACGTTTCATTGAAGAAGCAACTAAGTCACCAAATTGACCTGCTATGGCAATAACTAAACTCGTCATAGCTAGTAATAAGATACTTCCTGATAAATTTGTCACAAGTCCAAATATAACTCCTACAAGAACAGCTGTTAATGTTCCACCAATAGCACCTTCAACCGTCTTTTTCGGACTAATAAGCGGTGCTAGTTTGTGACGTCCAAATCGACGTCCAAAGAAATACGCTGCTGAATCACTAATTGCAACAACGAGAACTAAGAAAATAAAATGCGTTAATCCAATCATTCGTAAATATAGTAACGAATGAAATGTCGTTCCGACATAAAAAATAGTTAACAAGAAAAATCCAGCGTCATTAACTGAAAATCCTTGGCGTGTAACTTGTGTTAATAACACAAAGAAAAGGAAGAACGATACCATTCCTAATCCAAATCCTAATGTTTCTGTAAAACTTTGCGAAGCAAAATCATAGCCATTAAATACGACCATTAATGTTGCTAACATCGTAAAAATTTT
>DNGE01000138.1:4360-5595 GCA_003486705.1 Bacillota bacterium | reverse complement strand
GCTAACATCGTAAAAATTTTCATTTCAATTGGAGCTTTTTTGACTGTCTCTTTCATTCCGATCATTTCCGAAACTGCGACTAATGTCAAGAAAATCCCTAAGACAGTAAAAGGTAGTTTCCCATAAATCAGTATGGGTAAAGCAACTGCAATCATCACAATTGATGTTATTAATCTCTGTGTCATGTCGTTCATCCTCTATTTAGTTTGATCTAAAGCACCAAACCTTCTATTACGTTTTTGGAAAGATTGGATTGCCTCTAACAATTGTTCTTCTTTAAAATCTGGCCACAATACATTCGTAAAGTACAATTCTGCGTAAGCAAGTTGCCACAGCAAGAAATTACTAATACGCTGCTCGCCACTTGTTCTAACCATTAAATCAAGTGGGGGTAAGTCTGCTGTCATTAAGTGATTATCAATCGTTTGCTCAGAAATGTTTTCAACTTCTAATGTTCCTGACTTCACTTCTGCTGCAATTTTTTGAACAGCTTGCTTAATTTCATCTTGTGATCCGTAATTTAATGCAATCGTTAACGTCATATTTGTATTATTTTTTGTTAATTCATACACTTCATTAATTTTTGCTTGTAAATCTTTTGGTAACTCATCAATATTACCAATCACCTGCATTTTAATACCATGTTCAACTAATTCAGGTGCAAATTCATCAAAGAATTTAATGGGAAGTTTCATTAAAAAATTCACTTCATCATCTGGTCTCTTCCAATTTTCAGTTGAGAAAGCATATACCGTTACAGCTTTAACACCTATTTTACAACATAGTGTTGTAATTTCTCTAACATTTAATGCACCTTCTTGATGTCCTGCGGTCCTAGGAAGCCCTCTTCTTTTAGCCCAGCGTCCATTTCCATCTAAAATAAATGCTATATGTTGAGGCATAACGTTTTTTAAAATTGCCTCTTTATTTATATGAGTCTGTTTTTTCAACTTAAAAAACATTCCTGAAACAACCGCCTTTCCTAAATTAACCTATCTTATATATTTTAATACACTTAGTATTTTTTTTCTACTTTCTTTGTTTTATTTATATAAAATAAACACATTTTGCTCAACATATGATTTTTTATAACTATATTTCTTTAACATTCTTGTCTCAACATGAAATGGTGTAGGAATTCGTCTCTTTAAGTCGTCACAACTTCTCATAAATTCCTCATAAACTTTAGGTATATGTAATAATTATCTAATTTTCCTATAACTCTTATTGATTGC
>DNGE01000138.1:2878-4224 GCA_003486705.1 Bacillota bacterium | reverse complement strand
TTCCTATAACTCCTATTGATTGCCAATCAATGTACGCTGATAACTTAAAACAAAATAAAAGATTCCGTTTAATTTTTCAGATTAAACGGAATCTTAATCTATACAACTCTTCAGAAAAGATTATTGCTATCAGTTTACAAATAAACTTACTTTTAACGATGATTTTCAGTTTGTTTGCGTTGCACCTTTGTTACAATGCGATTGACTTCCTCTTTACATAACTCATCAATTTCATTTGCTATTTCAACATCATGTTCTAAAATTCTTTTATGAGTGTTGAGTTTTACAAAGGTATCGTTTTGTTTTTTTTTCATATTTATTGGTTCTAAGTACTCTAATTATTCCTCAGACTGGAATCCATAGCGCGCAGCTGTGTTTTTTACTCTTGATTCTACAGCTCGAGCCGCACGTGATTCTTCTCCAACAAACTCTGCTCCAAACTCAACACTCATAGCCATATTTTGAGGTGAAGACTGTGATAAACTCGAAAGACTATTGTTCTTTTTCATTTTATCTTTAACTTTTGGCATATTAATATCCTCCTAAAATCTTTTCTGAAGATAATTTTACTATGCGCTTTTTTGTCGAATTCTATTACATACAAAACGATTTTTTATATTATTTAGTCTCCACTAACGACCAATAGTAAACATTGATCTGCCGTAAACCGATTAAATACATTTCACTGTGAAATGGAATTTGATAAGTGCCTAAAAATTGAGCCTGTAATCTTAAGCAAGTTTTATTTGAAGGAATATTTTCAGGTAAACAACTGATATATAAATAAGTTAATTGATGCATTAACGCTACTTTTTTAATTAACTGACAAGCTTTTGCAGCATAGTGATTCCCTTGAAACATTGGATAAATTTCATATCCTATATTCCCACCATAAAACGTATTTTCATTATGGCCAATTCGGATATCTATTTTTCCCATTTCAACATTAGACAAATGCTTTTTTACCTTAAAATGATAGGACGGAACATAAAATTTTTCATAAATGGCGGGTACTTTTTTTTCAAGTATCAAATCAATTTCGCCATCTGTAATATACCCCACGTCTTTAAATTCAAACATCGCTCTCAACCTTTCAACCTTTATCATTCATGTCTTATTATAATCATACGTTTTGATAATAAAAAAAATGAAAGTTATTATTGTTGAAGTGTTGAAAGCTGTACAAAATATTTATAGTTCAAGGCTATAAAAAAAACTGCCTTTCGGCAGTTTTTTTATTATAATGACATGATATCTTTTTCTTTATCAGCAGCAACAGCTTCAACTTCTTTGATTTTTTTATCAGTAAGCTTTTGCACGTCTTCAGTGTAACCTTTTAATTCATT
>DNGE01000138.1:0-2696 GCA_003486705.1 Bacillota bacterium | reverse complement strand
TTTTAATTCATCTTCAGTGATATCACCATTTTTTTGAATTTTCTTTAAGTCATCATTTGCATCACGACGAACATTACGTACTGCTACTTTACCATCTTCAGCTAAAGCTTTAACTTTTTTAGCTAACTCTTTACGACGCTCTTCAGTTAAGGCAGGTACGTTTAAACGGATGATGTCTCCATCGTTGTTTGGTGTTAATCCAATATTTGCTTCATTGATTGCACGTTCAATAGCAGCTAACATTGATTTGTCATAAGGCTTAATTGTTAATTGACGTGGTTCTGGTACAGCCACTTGTGCCATTTGGCTAATTGGTGAAGGCATTCCATAATAGTCAACTGTAATGTTGTCAATTAAAGCTCCACTTGCACGTCCTGTGCGGATTGTGTGGAATTCACGTTTTAAAGCATCGATCGCTTTATCCATACGAGTTTCAGCATTTTTTAATACATTTTTAGGCATAATTATCTCCCCTTTACAATAGTTCCGATGTTTTCACCTGCAACTGCTTTTTTAATATTCCCAGTTTCAGTCATGTTAAACACACATAATTCAATATCATTATCCATACATAATGATGCTGCTGTTGAATCCATAACTTGTAATCCTTTATTTAAGACTTCAAGATATGATAATTCATCGTAGCGAGTTGCTTCTGGGTTTTTACGAGGGTCATCATTATAAACCCCGTCAACACCGTTTTTAGCCATTAAGATTGCATCTGCATTAATTTCAGCTGCACGTAAAGCAGCTGTTGTATCTGTTGAGAAATATGGATTCCCAGTTCCACCACCGAAAATAACAATACGTCCTTTTTCTAAATGACGAATCGCACGGCGACGAATATAAGGCTCTGCAATTTGGTTCATGTGAATAGATGTTTGAGTTCTTGTTTGAACGCCAATTCCTTCAAGTGCATTTTGAAGTGCTAATGCATTCATGACTGTTGCTAACATCCCCATGTAGTCTGCGCTAGAGCGTTCCATCCCCATTTCACTTGCTGTTTTTCCACGCCAAATGTTTCCACCACCAACAATAATAGCAATTTCAACACCTGTTTCGTGTGCCCCTTTAATTTCTTTAGCGATATCTTGAACGGTTTCAGCGTCAATTCCAAAACCTTTCCCACCTGCTAAAGCTTCTCCACTTAATTTTAAGATAACTCGTTTATAAGTATTCACGTTTGACACCAACTTTCTTAACATTCAATTTATATCCAAATGAAGGGACACAGATTTTGTGTCCCTTATCATGGTGTTCTAATTATTATGCACGAACTTGGCTCATTACTTCTTCAGCAAAGTTAGAAACGACTTTCTCGATTCCTTCCCCAACTTCTAAGCGAACAAATGATTTTGCTTCAGTGTTCATATTTTTTAAATATTTTTCAACTGTTACGTCACCATCTTTAACGAATGCTTGTAATAACATACATACTTCTGCGAAGTATTTACGTACGCGACCTTCAACCATTTTTTCAACGATGTTAGCTGGTTTTCCTTCGTTTAATGCTTCTTGTGTTAAGATTTCACGTTCACGAGCTACTTCTTCAGCAGGTACTTCATCAGTTGATAAGTATTTAGGGTTGATTGCTGCTGCATGCATTGCTAAGTCTTTAGCAACTTCTTCTTTACCGTCAACAACAACTAACGCTGCAATACGTCCACCCATGTGTAAGTAAGATCCGAATGATTCATTATCAGATTTTTCAACAAGTTGTAAACGACGTAATGTCATTTTTTCTCCGATTGTTGCTTGAGCTTCGATTAATAATTCATTTACAGTTTTTCCATCAACTGAAACTTCTAAAGCTGCTTCAACTGTTGCTGGTTTAGTTTGAACTAAAATTTGTCCTACTGTATTTAATAAAGCTAAGAATTGTTCATTTTTAGCTACGAAGTCTGTTTCTGAGTTTAATTCGAAAATAACTGCTGTATTTCCGTCGATAGCTACTGAACATAATCCTTCAGCTGCAACGCGGTCAGCTTTTTTAGCTGCTTTAGCAATTCCGTGCTCACGTAAGTAATCGATTGCTGCATCCATGTTTCCTTCTGTTTCAACTAATGCTTTCTTGCAATCCATCATTCCTGCACCAGTTTTTTCGCGTAATTGTTTAACCATAGCCGCTGTAACTGCCATTGTTATTCCTCCTAATAATTTATTCTCAATTTAGAGTTTTCTTCTAAATGCATCATATTGATAATAACAAACATTATATCAAATTGCAAGTATTTGGTGACTGAAGTCTAATTTTCGCACAACCAAAGACTTTCATCGTATATATTGTTGTATGTTTAATAAAACTTTATTCAATAAATGCATTGGAAAGTCTGAACTTTATCGTCCTGATCAGCTTCAAAAAAAATACCTTTTTCCCTTACGAGAAAAGGTATTTATATCAAATTACTCAGCTACTACCTCAATAGTTTCAACTGCAGCAACTTCTTCAGTTACTTCAACAGCTTCACCTTGGTTAGCTTCGATGATTCCGTCAACCATTTTTCCAACGATTAAACGAACGGCGCGAATTGCATCGTCGTTTGCTGGGATTACGTAATCAACATCGTCTGGATCACAGTTCGTATCTACAATACCGAATACAGGGATGTTTAATTTACGAGCTTCAGCGATAGCGATGCGCTCAGCACGTGGATCAACAACGAACATTGCCGCAGGCATTTCTTTCATGTTGCGGA
>DNGE01000102.1:1445-4335 GCA_003486705.1 Bacillota bacterium | reverse complement strand
TCCAACTTATTAAAAATTCAATACGCGCAAAAACTAATCAAAGAAACGTCACTCACCATTGCAGAGATTGCTCAAGAAATCGGAATTGACGATCCGTATTATTTCAGTAAATTATTTAAAAATAAGACCGGCTTAACGCCCACACAGTACAAAAATGAAATTGATTATCGCGAGTTAGAATAACTATTTTACAGGAAATAAGGACCGGTTATGATATAATAAAAGAGTGCTAGGAGGCGAGTTAATGATAAATTCCAATTATTTAAAATATATGACTTCATTTGCTTTAGGGATAGGGACTGTTCTATTACTAAAGCAGTTCCAGGTTAGCTTTACGGGGTTTCAAATGTTTAGTCTCGGAATACTAGTTGTTTTTTTATTGGGGTTGTTATCTTTAATATATAAAGATGAGTGGGCAAAGTTAGTAGAGTTAATGAAGTCAAATAGATTAATAACATTTGCGATAGGCGTAGTTCCTTTTTTGATGTATTACTGTTTGAATAGAGAGAAGCTTATGTTTCAAATAAGCGATACGCCATCTTGGATAGCTAAATCGACATATGTTTTTCTCATATATTTTTTTATTTATTGTCTATTAGTAAGTATCTTTTTAATTTTTATTTCATTGGGAATAAAGAAAATAAAAATAGCAAATGGAGGTCTTGAGGTAGAAATTGAGAAGAAAATAGTTGATAATTTGGAACAAATAACAGAGAAATTATCTACATTACAAAAAAGTAATTCAAAGTTATACTTATCGATTCAAGATGGGATAACTGAAGATTTTAAGGATATAGATCACACTTCAAGGATAGACATCGAGGAAATAATTGAGTTTTTTAATTCTTCAATAAATTCATTATTCATAAGTTGTGGATTAACAATAAATATAACTTATGTATTTTTACGTTCTTTAGATGTGGAGCAAGTAACATCGAATTCATCAGAATTAGATAAGGAAGAGCAGATATTTCTCTCTGAAAATAATACGAAACTTGATTCTATTATTGATGATGTTGAATGTTCTACTCTACTTAAATTAAATACTAAGAAGAATATATTGTCTGAAAATATTGTTCGTTTAAAAAATAAATTATTCGTACCTGTAGAAATAGAACTTGTGGGGTATAAAGTTGTATTTATTATTGAATTTGAAAATGATGTAGATTGTTTAAGTATTTACGGAGATAGTGTGTATTCTTTAGTACTTTACCATGAACAAGTTATGACTTCAAAAATTTTAGATAACACAGTAAAGCATTTTACACAGAACAATAATTAGGAGAGATTATATGAAAAAATATATTGAATTTAGTAAACGATTTGGAATTGAAGTTAGGGAAGAGAAAACTGTACTTATGACGGGTAACGGTTATTCGAATAATCATGATAATTTATTGAAAATAATGAAAACAAAAGAAAAGCTAACAATTAGTAATAATGATTTATATGATAAAGTAAAAAGACAAATTAATGTAACATATCATTTGTAATACAAATGCAGACACCTGAATATAATAGTAAAAAGTGCTGTTAGACAAACTTGTTGGTATTTATTTGAATTTTTTTAAAAAATGAAACATTGGATGGCAACAATTTATCTAACACTACTTAGTAAAAAGGCTGATAAAAAGGTGATATAGTTGAAGATACGACTTGTTGATAAACCAAAGTATAAAAGAAAAGGTCTGCAAAGCTCAGGTATTAATTTAGTAGATGATATAAAAAAGTTACTAAAGGCACAGAATAAACAAAAAAAATAGTTGTATTTGAAAAAAATCAGATGTATTCCTAACGCAGTATAAAAAAAGAAATTGATTACCTGGGATTATAATAATCAAAAGACGCCAAAGAATGGCGTCTTTTGTAATGGAGTTAACGTTATTTTTAGCAGGTCATAATAAAAGTTAAATAGATAGGATATCAATAAAGTTGTTGATAGTTTGTTATTAAATTAGGAGCTGGTTGGTGTTAGGTTCGGCATAGGCTGAGACGTAACAGGATTGCCTATGCCATTTACAGAAAAATCTGTAATTTGGGAGGCTTAACAGGAAATGAGTTACAAAAATGGCAGTGAACTATTGCCCGCATCTTTGATCTTACAAATTCAAGAGTATATCGATGGTGAAACAATCTATATTCCACGAAAAGAAATCAATCGTAAAAAATGGGGCGAATGTACGGAAACAAAATCATTTATGAATAAGCGGAATCAGGCTATTTATCATAAATATCAAAGGGGTGTCAGTGTTCGCAGTTTATCGAGTGAGTATCACATCTCAACCCAAGCGATATATAAAATCATATCAAAATGCAAAGCATCATCATAAAAAAATAAGCGTATTGCGATTAAGTGTGATACGCTTATTTTTTATGTAACAGAATCAGACAACAATAAGTTATTGCATTGCGTATCTTTTTTATATTTATCTAACTTGTGTTAAGATGAAAAGAGAAAGTAAAACCAGGTGATTATAATGAATATACAATCTTTAAACGGCCTAAGCGGCCGTCTCGTAACAAAAGAACATGCAGATTATCATCAAAGCTGTGAAGCGTGGAACAGAGCCATTGAAAAACATCCGTTGGCTATTATTTTTTGTGAGTCAATCGACGATGTGGCAAACAATGTGAAACAGTGTTATGAACATAACGTACCGTTTAAAATTCGATCAGGAAGACATCACTATGAAGGCTTGTCATCAGGCGATGATTGCCTAGTCATAGATGTCAGCTTGTTGAATGAAATTGTGGTTGACGAAGTCAACCAAACCGTAACCCTTGGCGGTGGCGTCCGCAACCGCGAAACTTACGAAGCGCTTGGCGCGAAGGGGTATCCATTTCCAGGTGGCGGCTGCCCAACCGTGGGCGTAGCCGGCTTCACCCTCGG
>DNGE01000102.1:428-1158 GCA_003486705.1 Bacillota bacterium | reverse complement strand
AAGAACATCCTGATCTCTTTTGGGCGTTACGTGGTAGTGGCGGCCAAAACTTCGGTGTCGTGGTAGAGCACACTTATAAATTGCCACCCAAGTTAAATGAAGGATCGTTGATTAACTTTGATTTTATGCACTGTGAAAAAGAGACAATGAAGCAGATTGTCATGACGTACCAGGCACTGTTTCAACATTTAGATCGCCGCATGAATATGAAACTAGGGATGTATAACTCGATGCAAAAAGGATACGGAATTCGCATCACAGGCCTCTTTTATGGCACTCGTAATGAAGCTATCCAAATCCTAGAGCCCATCCTAAAATTTGTGACACCACAAACGATCTGGAGCATTGATGAAATGAGCATTTTGGAAGCGAACCGCGATATTCAAGATAGCCATCCCGATTATGAAAACTATAAATCGTCAGGCCGTTTTGTTTATCAAGCATTCACAGAGCCAGACCTTGATATGTTTTTTGAAATCATCAAAGAACGTGCAGTGGGCGCTTATTATACAGCCATTTCACTATACGGATTAGGCGGCGCGGTGGCAGAAAAATCAAAAGAAGAAACAGCCTTTTATTATCGCGATGCCTTGTTTATCCTCGGTTTTCAGTCGGTGTGGGACAACAATGAAGTGGCTAATCGAAATATCGAGTGGTTCTTACCGAGATTTGAGCAACTCAAGTCAATAACAAAGGGAACGTTTGTAAATTTCCCCTCACTACAACTCGA
>DNGE01000102.1:0-167 GCA_003486705.1 Bacillota bacterium | reverse complement strand
AACATACGACCCGTTCAACGTCTTTGACTTTGAACAAGGAATCAAATAAAAATGAGGTCATTAGCTGACCTCATTTTTATTTAGGGAAAGGAGTTAATAATCGAAAATAAATCAGTTAATATGAGCAATAACATGATCAAACAAATAAATCGTCACATGATTTATCT
>DNGE01000120.1:6394-8083 GCA_003486705.1 Bacillota bacterium | reverse complement strand
CTACCCAAAGTTGAGAAAGAACCAGATTTAATACAAGCAATCAGAAGTTGCTACATTTTCACCACTTCTGGCCACTTATTTATATGTTTTATCACAACATTACCTAACAGAGCCTATTGCTATTATAAATAAAAAAAGTCCTTGAAGCTTCTTAACCGATTAGTTCAAGGACTTTATCTTTTTCTCTAAACTTTCTTGTTAACATTGATTGATTTATTCTGAGTTACATTACCCGACATCTCATTTCCATACTTAAATCCTTTATACACACTACTTGCAATTTCAAGTACAGTTGAGAAGAAGATAATCGCAATAATTCCATTTACAATCCAACTCATTTCAACATTTGCATACTGAGAAATTAACCCTGTGAGCTTCTCATTCCAAATACTAATATTACTGAAAAATACGATTAGTAAGCCACTTGAGATAAACGACATCACGCCACTGAGGATGGCACGGTTTAC
This sequence comes from Bacillota bacterium, assembly GCA_003486705.1. Classification (GTDB taxonomy): domain Bacteria; phylum Bacillota_I; class Bacilli_A; order MOL361; family Turicibacteraceae; genus Turicibacter. The sequence continues at coordinate 7,616 of DNGE01000120.1, read as the reverse complement.
TGTCCATTTTCCCCATATCATCTTTAAACATTCTTGAATAATGGTCACAATAAAAATTAAAGGAATCATAAAGTTATAAGTGTGTAATGCCTCTAAATTAAACACTTGGAAGCTTTCATAGATTGAATCACTTTTAATTACAATAGTCATCCACTGTGGTGCAAAATATAACACACTGAAAAAAATAGCCGAAAACATAATCGCAAATACAGACTCCACCCTAGAAATCATCGCTTTTTGATGTGGAATTTGTGGTAGGTCATTGATACTAAATCCCGCTTCTTTATCCAAATCGACATGATAATATTCAAACAAAGCAAAGACACCAGTTACCCAAGCAGCACCTTGCAATAACGTTAAAAACAAATTCATAACATAATTCGAAATCATCGCGACAATATCCCCATCACTAACAATTACACCGATAAAACTTGATATTGTTATCCCGATAAACACTGCAAACAATACAATCTTAAGGACAAAAACATATTTATCAAAATAACTAGGTCCGATTAAATATCTCTCGCGACCTCTATATTTATTAGCGAGCACCTGTGGATCACCTAATTGTTCAATTACATGCTTAGCGGCTTCTTCTCCGCTTAATTCAGCATACTCAGTCATCATTTCATCAATTAAACCATGTAATTCTTTTTCAATCTCCGCTCTTTCATGTTCTGGTAATTGTCTGACAACAGCATACACATAACGATTAATCAACTCCATCTTCCCCTCACCCTTCAATTAAATTTTTCATTGTCTCATTAATCTCAAGCCAAATGTCACAAAGGCTTGTAAATAAGTTTTTACCCAGTTCACTCATCTCGTAATACTTTCTTGGTTTTGTCCCTTCTGTATCCCAACTACTTGTTAATATTTCTTGCTTCTCAAGCCGCCTTAATAAAGGATACAATGTGTTTGCATCAACCTTCATTCCTTTATCTTGCAGCTCAGTCACTAATAAATAGCCATACTTAGGGGTTTTTAACTGACTTAACACACTTAAAACAATAGTCCCCCTTCTTAATTCAAGTGTTAGGCTTTCTAATAAAGCCGTCTCATTATTCTGTTCCAACTAACCACCTCATACATTTAATATACTGTATATCACACACTATAGTATATATTATACCATTAATTGTATTTTATTACCACTTTTTTAAAAAAACTAAGCATTCTCCTACAAATGAGCCATTATACTCGTTTTCACCCTCTCAACCTT
>DNGE01000120.1:633-6132 GCA_003486705.1 Bacillota bacterium | reverse complement strand
TTAAAACGAAAACATTCAATCCTATAAATAAAAGCCACCAAACTCGGTGACTTTTGTTTATTACAAAAACGATTATAAAACCTAGCATCTACTTTCTTTTAGTTCCATTAGCATAAAAAAAGAGTCGACAACTATGATTTTACTCACATGTTATCGGCTCTGCGTCTTTGCGTCTGGCTCTTTAACCACAAATATATTCAGTTGTTTTACATGAATGACACTTTCACGTTTACACTTAGGGCAAAATAGTGGAAAGTTTTTAAGTACCGTATTCTCACGTATCATGACCCTTGTTTTTCCACCACACTCCGGACATAGTATCCAATTGCCTTTATCCACACGATCGCCCCTTAGTTAATATTTTAAATGATTTACTTTATCTCACTCACATTAATTCAAATCATCATTTATTCTTTTACTTTGTTTTATCTATAGCCTTTTTTATTGCCTTATTAACGTCTTTATTCACAGAGTCTTGATACACATCAGCATACGTTTTCGAGTCTTTAATTAAATCATCACAAAAAGCGGCTACGTCACTTCCAGTCACCTCTAGTACGTCTTTTTTAAAAGCTGCACCTTCTTCAAATAAATCAACAATCCCTGAAAGCAGTCCAATTCCTTCATTCAACTCAACGGGTCCAACTTTATATAGATATTTTTGAATCTCCTTATAAACAATCTGATAATTCTTTGGTAGCTTTTTAACACGTGCCACATGTGCTCGCCAAGCTTTTTTTTCTTCAAAAAATTGTTTTAGTTTCATAATACCCTCCTATTTACCTAATTTTTTAGCAACATTTTTATTCAGTTGCTTGCGCCACTTATCACGAAAAGAATTTGCCCCGTCAACGCCAATTAAATCTGAACAGAATCCGCTAAGATTATCACCTAAAACCTCTTGTGCACGCTGACCATTTGCTGCTGTTTCTTCAAGTAGACTTAGCACATCTTGAATGATGGGCATTAAGTTACGACCCGTGAAATCTGAATGTGCCCATAAATTAGATTTAATGGCTTCCCATGCCACTTGATAATCAGTGGGAAGCTTTTTAGCACGCAATTCAAAACTTTTGAATTCTTTTGTCATATCTCTACCTGTGATTTTTTCCCATAAATTCATCATTGCATCTCCTTTAACTCATTAATTTTTGATGATACAAATTCCCATTTAGCCCAAAACTTTTTCAACTCCGCACGACCTGCCTCATTAAGTGTAAAAAACTTACGTGGTGGCCCCATGTCTGATGGCTTTTTCGTCGTCTCAACTAATTTATTTTTTTCAAGCCTTACCAAAATCGTATAGACCGTTCCATCGACAACATCAGAAAATCCTAATGCATTTAACTTTCTCGTAATTTCATAACCGTACGTTTCCTCATGGCTAATAATTTCAAGCACACAACCTTCTAGTACACCTTTTAACATTTCTGTTATATTTTCCATTTTATCACTCATTTCCGCTACTAAGTATCACTGGTATTATGTATCACTTAATACAGGTATATAGTAACACGTAGTAGTGAATGTGTCAATCTACTAGCTTTGCTTATTTTCACCTGTTTCATTAACAGTGATTCTAGTATCGTTAAAAATACCAGATTAGCTAAATTACGAATTATGGTATCATCTTTTACCATTAATCCAATAAAATCGATATCTTACCCATTTAATTGATCGTACTAACTTTACACGTGAACAAAACAGAAAGAACTCGCTAAACCTTACACTGTAAACTATTCACGATGTTCATAATACTTTAGAAAAATCTTTTCAATAGTGGGTATTTTTCAGTAACAAAAAAAAAGCTCAGTCCCTATAAGGAATCTGAGCTTGATGCTATAACCATTTAATATTGTACTGATTTTACTATTTAATATACATCATTCGATGGTGATAAAATATAAAATATAAACTCTAATTTAAATGAGAGACTTCTGTATACTCCACTGCACTTCATTCTTATATGTTTTTAAGAGTAAGTCAGATCACTCATTTCAATTTTACGCATTGAAATGTAGCATGCAGTTACACCAATAATTATCCATATCAAAGCAGCTATCGTTGATAAAACGTTACTGCTGTATATAGAATAATAGTTCATTGTTAACATATATAAAAGCGACACAATAAAGGATGCAACCATAGTAGTTGGGACTGATTTTCTCAACATTCCAAAAAAGAATGGAATTAAACTGATGCCAGTTGCCGCAAAAGTGAATATGATACATCTAGTAAGTTCTGTGTATAGCATTTCAGTTGTTAACACATCTGGTACAATATTTAAAATATGATTTGCTATTAAAAACATAACAGCAATGAATAGATTAGAAATTAGTAGCATAAAAAAAGTTAAACTGCTTAATAGAATTAGTTTGGCACTTAATATCTTCTTTCTTGAGATAGGATAAGAAAATAATATGGAAATCGTTTTATTCTTGTATTCATCAATAACTAGTTTAGATAACATAACGCCGGAGAAAATGATAAAACTAATTCTAGTATATGTTCCAATATCGCTGAAGGCTTCCTCAAAATTAAAATAACCCTCAGGTAATCTACCTCCCTCACTTGTCACAATCCATAATAATATGATTATGTTTAGTGCAAATGATCCTAGTAAATATTTTGAAAACTCTAGTTTTCTCATTTCTAGTTTTATTAATTTAAACATTCTCTTCCCCCTCATGAATAAGTTGTAAGAAGTATTCTTCCAATGAAATATTTCTTTTTAATAATTCTTCAATACTTACATCATTAAGAATTAGGGTTTTAGAAATATCTATTGATGAGACTTGCGATCCAAAAATACGAATGGTTTGATGATCCATGAGTTTTATTTTAGTTAAGCCCAGTTTTTCTTCCAAAATAAATGCAGCTTTATTTATATCGGGAGTGACTACTTGTATGTATTCACTATGGGTATTTATTAAGCTATCCATTGATATTTCCTTAATCAATCTTCCATGATTAATGACACCAATTGTATCAGCTAAGTGTTCAATTTCTTGTAGAATATGACTTGAAATTAATATCGTTATTCCATTTTCTTTGCTAAGTTTATGGAATAACTCACGTAACTCATGGATACCTACTGGATCTAAACCATTTACAGGTTCATCTAATATTAATATCTCAGGATTTGTACAGAGCGCTCTTGCTATACCTAGGCGTTGTTTCATTCCCAACGAGTAGTCCTTTACTTTTTTATCCTCGACCTGCGTTAAGTTAACTAATTTTAGTGAATTGTTAATCACTGTTTTATCATAAATCCCCATGTATTCACAATGAATATCTAAGTTATCATGAGCGGTTAAATTTTCATAAAAAATAGGATACTCAATTAAACTGCCTATTCTTTTTAATGGTTCATACGATTTTGAAGTGATTTCTTCACCAAAAACTTTAATCGAACCTGAGGTTGGCTTTATCAGGTTAGTTATCATCCTCATTACAGTTGTCTTACCCGCACCATTTGGACCAAGAAAGCCATAAATTTCACCTTTTTTTATTCTTATATTTACATTCGAAACAGTTTCTATCCCGAAATATGACTTAGTCAAATGATTAGTTTCTAATATATAAGACATTACCATTACCTCCTATACACGTGATATTTACACTATAACAAAGGAGTTTTTCATTATTATTTCTTAATTCTTACGAATTTCTTTCGAAATCTATTTCTTAGCTATCTCATTGAGATAGCTTTTTCAAATTTTAGCGTAAACACAGTTTTTATATAAGGTGTACTTTTCACAGCAATCGTACCATCCATTTTTTCAACAAGCTTTTTCGTAATAGCAAGACCGAGTCCACTACCTTGATATAATCTATTTCTTGAATCCTCGAGGGTATATAATCGCTCAAATATTAAATCATAATATTTTGCATCAATGCCCTTTCCAGCATCCCACACTTCAATATACACATACTTATTGTCTTTTTTAACCGAAAGACCAATTACCTTCCCTTCAGAACCATAAGCTATTGCGTTATGAATCAAATTCTGCAAGATTCTAGTTAATGCATCTTCATTTAATAAAGCGTATATCGGGGTTTTGGGTATATCAAGGATCACCTCTAAGCCATGTGAGGTGATCGATTCATAGAAAAATAAAATGCCATTTTGACACACTGAATTCACATTTATTTTATTAAGATGAATAAGCGTGTCACCTGATTCTAATTTTGAGAGGTCAAAAAATTTATCTATTTGATATGAGGTTTCTAAAACTTTACGATATACTTTTTCAAGTAAATAGCTTTGTTCTTCTTTAGTCATTGTTTTATCGTGAATTAGCATTTCAGTCGTTCCTAACATGACAGTCAATGGCGTTTTTAAATCATGCGACATATTAGAAATCATTTTTTTAATTGTTTTTTCTTTTTTCGTATACTCTATCTTTACCTTATTTTTTTCTTCAATTAAATGGTTTATTTCGATTAATAACGTTTGTACATCTTTATTTTCAGTAAACAGTAGAATATTTTCATTTGAATCTGTTTCATAAATATGACTTAGCTTATCCGAGATATAATTTAACTGTTTAACGTTAACGTTTCTTCTGTGGTATTGAAACAAATTAAGGATGAGCAATACAACTATAATCGTTACTAATAATGGAGTCATCTTAAAAATCACCTAGTTTATACCCGATTCCCCAAATAGTCTTAATGTATTTCGGGTTACAAGGATCGTCTTCAATTTTATCTCTCAGCCTGCTTATATGAACATTGATTGCATTTTCTTCTCCAAAATAATCCTCATCCCACACCGCACGGTATATTTGTTCCTTCGAAAAAACTTTCTTTGGATGATTCATCAGTAACTTTAGGATTTGAAATTCTTTAGACGTCAGCTTCACTTCTGATCCTTTATTTTTAACGCAATAATTATCCAAGTCTAGCTCAAGCTCATTTATTTTAATTGTTTTAGATTTTGCAGGCACATGAGTTGGCGAATACTCATTTGTACGTCTAATAGCAGAACTAACTCTTGCTAAAAGTTCAATTAAAGAAAATGGCTTTGTCAGATAATCATCTGCTCCAAATCCTAGTCCTAGTGCTTTATCCACATCACTGTTTTTAGCAGAAATTATTAAAATAGGAACAAAACTAATTTCCCTAATAGCCTTAATGACATCCATCCCATTTATTTTAGGAATCATTAAATCTAGTAAAATTAAATCAAAAGAATCCTTTTTAAATGTTTCTATTGCCTCACTACCATCACTTGCATTAACTATATCAAAGCCCTCTTTAAGTAGGTAATCTGATACCATTTCAGAAATTGAAACATCATCTTCTACCAACAGAATTTTTTTATTCATATGTCACCTCATCGTTAAACTTTATATTAGATAAATTATATACTTTCAGTAATTAGTTTTCAATTCTACTGATACTTAAGACTTCACAAGGGTACTCATCTTGTAGTTATTCACGTCATGCACGTAACGTATTCATTCGTGTGCTAAAAATCTCTTAGGCTAATCG
>DNGE01000120.1:0-385 GCA_003486705.1 Bacillota bacterium | reverse complement strand
TCTTAGCAATCCCTTTAATACAGTGCCTACTCTTAAATTTTAAAAAATCCCCACAAACTTTCGTCTGTGGGAATTAATAAATTACATACTAATTTTTCTAAACTCTTATTTTATACTGACATCAATTTAAATAACGATCAAACAATCTATCTTGCACACTGCGATCCAATTCAAATTAACTGCCTACAATCCTTTAGCTGACGTTAATCATCGTACTCGCATTGCTTAAACGTTAGAATTTTACCGCCTCTAATGACTTTCCTTGAAGCTTTTCAATCTCTTTTAAAAATGGTAACTCCTCTTCACTACAAAATGAAATAGCTGTTCCACTCATTCCAGCTCTTCCAGTACGTCCAATGCGATGAATATATGTCTCAGGGACATT
>DNGE01000020.1:2096-3291 GCA_003486705.1 Bacillota bacterium | reverse complement strand
TTATATTCCATCGAATATAATTTTCAACCGTATTACAACCTATTAATATCAATTCATAATAATCAGCTTCCCAGTATATTGGTACAATTTAGAAATAACGAATTGCCCTGAGATATGTTTTATTGATACTCCATCTACACAACATGCTTCTTTAATTTTCTATGATGACATATTTCAACCCCTAACAAACAATTTTCACCTGTCTCTAATTTTTAATAAAACAAGACTATTATTAACAAAATTTAGCATAAAAAAACTCGTAGAATCTACACATACAAATAATGGTGTAATTCCTACGAGTTTTATAGTAGCAAAGATAAATCTAACAAATGGGATTATTCAGTGATTTATCTTTTATAAGGTATAGCAAAGACTTTCTATAATAAAGAATGGATTTCATCCCAAGTTGGAATAGAGTCTAAGGCACCTAAACGAGTTGTAGTTAAGGCACCCACTTTATTAGCATTTTTAGTAAACGCAACTAATTGTTCTTCGTTTTCAATAATAGATTTTGTGTCTTCAATGTTGGCGATTTGAGATAATAATGCACCAATAAAGGCATCCCCTGCACCTGTTGAATCTACCATTTTTACTGGAATACTCTCAATTTTATTCATTTTGTTAATTGAGACAATTGAACCTTCTTTACCTAATGTTAACGTGACAATTTTTGCTCCAAGTGAATGTAATGTTGAAACAATTTTCTCAACTGACTTTTCACCTGTAATAATTTCTCCTTCTTCCTCAGAGACTTTAATTAGGTCAACGTTCTTGATAATTTCTTTACAACGTGCAATAAACAATTCGTGTTTGTCATGATATAACGCTTCACGATAGTTCGGGTCAAATGAAATAAATTTATTTTCAGTTACTGCAAACTGAATAAAGGCTTGATATACCTCATACAGACTTCCGCCCAAAATGGCAGTTGCACTTCCTAAATGAATAATTTTGCTGTCTTTGAACGCTTCAAAATTAACTTGATTCGGTGTCAACATCCCATCTGCTCCACGCATAAATTCAAAATCACGCTCACCATTTTCATCAATTGACACATACGCAATCGTTGTGGCAGCAGTTGGCTCTAAAATAGCATGAGTCGTTCCAACATTATATTTTTTTAATGTATTTAATAAGAATTTTCCGAACGAATCATGTCCGACCGATCCCACAAATTCAGCTGATGCACCTAACT
>DNGE01000020.1:461-1922 GCA_003486705.1 Bacillota bacterium | reverse complement strand
TAACTTAACTAATGCCGTTGCAACATTTGCCGGCGCTCCGCCAGCTTTCTTTTGAAATTTCTCAACTTCTACTAAACTTTTTCCATTTTCTAATGAAATAAAATCAATTAATAATTCTCCTGGACAAATGACTTTAGACATACTTTCACCTCGTTTTTATTTAATGTCCCAAAGTTGGACATTTACGTTTGTGCTTCCATTTGCAAAGAAACTGATATCGTTACTTAATGCATCTGTATAAATACGTGTTGTGAATACTTCTTCTCCATCATTAACAAAAATCTCAATCGATGAAACGTCTACAAAGATTTGAAGTTTTAAGTAATCTGCATTAAAATCACAACGACGTACATGGCCATACTCATCACCGCTTAAACGACCAGATTGACTGCGATCTAGAATTAATTTTTTCTCATTCAGATCATATGTAAAGACTGTTTCTTCTGTTTTACCTTGACGAAGTTTTACCCCAATTGATGTTCCACTAATATCAGTAAATTCACACATCATTTCATAAACTTGTCCAGATATACCTTCAAAGCTTTTCTCTTCCTGATTAATAGAAGCCGTTATTTCTTTTTTGTTTGTTCGTAACAGTTTTAATTCTTCCACTGGTTTTTGAATTAGTTTCGTTCCATTTAATGAAAGTTCTCGTGGAACCGTTAAACAGTGCACCCACCCGTTTTCAGATGAAATACTATCCACTTCAGGTAACCCCATCCAACCAACTAAAAGACGTCGACCTGTTTGATCTTCCATTGTTTGAGGCGCATAAAATTCGAATCCACGATCAAGTTCAGTAAATTCACCATGAGCGAAATCACCTTTATTAAAATCAATTGGATTTCCAACTAAATATCCAGATTGGAAAATATTTTGGTATTTATCCCCTTCTGGTGCCATTCCCTGAGGTGAAAGAACCATGACCGCCTGATTATTTAACTCAAAGTAATCAGGGCATTCCCACATAAATCCATTCCCTTTGAATGTTGTTTTAATTTCACCTTTAAATTCCCAAGTTAATAAATCTTTTGATTCATAATAGACAACCGTTCCTATTTCCTCATCTGTCTGCGCACCAATTAACGCATAAAATACATCATTAACTTTAAAGACTTTAGGATCACGGAAATGATCAGTATATCCTGCTGGTGAGCCATTGATGACGGCTTTATCTAATTTTGTCATTTCACCAGCTTTATTCATAATCGCCACACATTGATATGGTGTTCGTACCCAGGCTTCATCACGAGTATTTCCTGTATACATTAAATATAATTGCTCTTCATGAGCAATTCCACTACCTGAGAATACACCATGACTTTCAAAATATTCAGTTGGTGATAATGCCATTCCACAGTCTTTCCAATTTACTAAATCAGTTGAAGACACATGATACCAGTACTTGATTCCATGTACAGGTCCTAGTGGGAACCATTGATAAAACATATGGTATTCACC
>DNGE01000020.1:0-286 GCA_003486705.1 Bacillota bacterium | reverse complement strand
ATAAAACATATGGTATTCACCATTAAAATAACTAAATCCATTCGGGTCATTTAGTAAACCGGTATTCGGTTGAATATGAAATTTCTGACGGTATGGACATTGATTGACTTTTGCCGTTAAGTCCTTTATTTCTTCTGTTGTTGCTTCTTCAAGTTTTCGATAACGCTGTTCTTTTGTCCACTCCATAATCTTTTCTCCTTAAATGTGATAATGTCTGAAAATTCTCGAATAGCTCTGCTAAGGAAATCGTTGAAATTATCAACGTGTTTCCCTATCAGAGCTTAAA
>DNGE01000169.1:3230-5588 GCA_003486705.1 Bacillota bacterium | reverse complement strand
GGGGGGAAACTGTTAAAGACTCTTTTTTTATTAAATAGAGAGGTTGAGAGATTGGAAAGAAGATTAATTCATTCCGTATATCAATAACTTGGGAGGTTATATCATATACAATCTCATTATGGTATTGTCATTTTGTTTTATACATTAATTTTAAAATTATTTAACTTTTTACAAAAAAATAAACGGCCTGTGGGGGAACACAGACCGTTTAGGGAGTGAGAAAACATAATGAATAAGAAAATCAAAGGGGGAGAAAATTTTTAATCATTTTCATCCATGAATATTATGCCATTATTTATAGGAGGGGTTGTGGTATTAATATGAACTTTACATGTCAAAATTGTGTCCTTTTCTTTTAATTTCAAACAATAAATGAAGAAATATTAATATCTATACGAATCATTTTAGTTCCTATGTTGCTTTAGCACTTGGAATTCACTCACTAATAACTGAATTTTTATCATGATTCAAGCGTTGTTATGCGCTAATTTCTTTAGTATGAACACCTTATCAGACTAACTGATATCACAGTTTATCTCTATTTAATCTATTACTTCTGGTTGTTCACTCGTTAGTAAGTATTGTAAAGACTTAAATTCATAACCTTGTTTTCTTAATTCTGGTATCAGATAATCTAACGCACTTGAATTATCTTTTGAAATACTATGCATTAAAATAATAGCACCGGGATGTATTCGATCTAAGACTTGGTTATACGCATATTCCCATCCTCTTTGATTTTCAACGTGCCAATCGATGTAAGCTAAAGACCAAAACATCGTATAATAGCCCATATCCTTAGCTTGGTCTAATACATTTTGATTAAAATGTCCTTCTGGTGGTCTTAAAAACTTAACCATTTTTTGACCCGTTATTTTTTCATATTCATCTTCAATCAAGGTTAATTCTTCAACAAATCGTTCCTTGCTTATCGCAGTTAAATCTGGATGATGCCACGTATGGTTTCCAACAATATGGCCATCATTATACATTTTTAAAACTAGGTCTGCATTTTCTTTCATAAAATGTCCCGTCACAAAAAAGGTAGCTGAAACATTATTTTTTTTCAACACATCCAAAATCTGTGGCATATTACCATTTTCATATCCTGTATCAAACGTTAAGTAGATGATTTTTTCAGTTGGAGAGCCAATATAATAGGCTGCATTTTCACGTATAATTTTATCATATTCCTCACCGGGGAACGGTTGACTATGATCTTTACTTTTCGGAATCCCCCATCCAATATACGGAGATTTTTCGGCCTTTATTGGGGTGCTTATAAAGCCTAACAAAAGACTACTTAATGCGATAAGGAATGTCCATTTTTTTAATTTTTGCATCTTATTTCACCTCCATATTCAATCATTCACTATAATAATTTGTCGATTTTTGTGTATTATATACCTATATTAATTAAAATTCATACCTTGATGTCAGTTATGTTTTATAATTTAGGTAATTGAAATGACCAATTAATTTGACTTCTTACATATCATGTTTAACTGTAGCTGGAGGTTTTAGGATGAAACATATGTTCTCTATCAACTTTATAAAAAAAATAATCGAACAAACCGGAAAACGTGAGATAAAAGGATTACCTGAGCAAATAGCCTTCAACCTTGTCATGGCTATCGTTCCACTGATTGTCGTAATCGTCCAACTCGCCACGTACCTTTCAATTGATACAAATATCGTTGAACAATTAATCGTACAATATGCGCCCACTGAAATTCAAACATTACTTCAATCTTTTATCTCGCCACCTGTTAGTTCAAGTGCGACAACCATATTTTTAATCACGACTGGTCTCACATTTTTTTGGCTTATTTCTAAAGGTTTTGACGGAATCGCAAATGCAGCTAATACCACCTATCAAGTTCCATTAATGAAATTTCCATATTTAGAACGTATTATTTCTTTCATCCTTGTTCTAGGTATTATTGTGATGTTAACAGTTATTTTACTTCTAGTCTTTTTCGGACAAATCATTTTAACTGTGGTGTTTCAGTTACTAGACTTAACGATTCGACAAGATTGGATATTATTATTACATGTTTTAAAAACCATTATCTCCTTTACCGCTTATTTTATGTTTTTCACCCTTTTATTTTATCTTGCACCGAACATAAAAATGAAGGCGACTGATGTTATTCCAGGAGCACTTGTCACAGCGGTTGGATGGAGTATTGCCTCTACTGTATTTTCTTTTTATGTCAGTCATATTGCAAACTACAACAAATTTTATGGAAGCTTGTCCGTTATTATTATTCTTTTATTTTGGTTATACATATTAGGCTATACAATCGTCATTGGGTTACAAGTCAACTATGTATTAGCACGTGATTATTTTGGTGG
>DNGE01000169.1:815-2988 GCA_003486705.1 Bacillota bacterium | reverse complement strand
CCGCCTATGATTCGACTAAGTAAAAGAAAACTCTTAACTTTGTGACAGAGGTATACAACGATTATTTAAACTGCGCGATAAAATAAATCTTTATAAAACCAAATCTTTATTTGTTTTTTCATATTCATCTCATTGAATGAATACAATGGAATCAAGACTAACACAGCGACTTATCGTTGTAATACTTGAGGTGATTCCATGAAAAAAACATACACATTATGTACTTGTCTATTAATCTCATTATCATTAATGGGGTGCTCAAACACGGATCAAACAGCTAGCAAAACGATTTCCACACCGCAAACTTTAGAAAGCTTGAATTTAACGACTCAAGTGCCTTCAACAAATGACACCGATACGAACACAGACGAAGACACGGATTCAACAATTAACCCCACGCCAGTCGTTGATAATGCGGACGATGAAGAAACATTGCCTGATTTATCAACACAAGCGTTATTTGTTGAGTATATGAATACACAAATTGTTGCACTTGAATCGCTTTACGCTCAAATTACCAATAATATTACCTTAACCTCACAAACAACCGATGAAACGTTAAAAGCGCAGTATGAAACTATTCAAACGAATCTTTTTAACGAATTATCAGAAACTTGGAATACGCTATACACCGTAACAACACCAAATGAGGACGTGGTAGCATTAAAAAATTATATGTGTGACGCCTACTACTATAGTATTGAAGATGGAAAGCTTCAATCTGAAATCGTAGCAGCAACAACTGATACAGAACGTACCTCAAAACAAGAGGAATCTGATCAGATGACTTACAAACGCACAGAAGCGATTGCATTAGCCAAAGATGAAATTAGCAAATTATCTGAATTAGATTACTATAGTAAATAATACAATAAAGCCTTATTTATTCAGACATATCCTCAAAACTTGAGTACCTATTAATAACTTTTTAAGTTAAATTAGGTGCTCTTTTTTACTTGCAAACAAACTTTTATTACGACCAACACACACATTGCGTTCATACACCTTGTATAAAATATGGTTCTAATTACCATATTAAATTAGAAAGAAGGTGTTTAACATGATGTATTTCTTAAAAAACTATCAACAGCAAAATTTAGGTCTAAAATTAGGTTTACTTTATCTATTAAATATAACAGACATTATTTTTACCTTAATGCTAATCCAGACTGGATTATTCCTTGAAGCAAATCCGCTTATGGCCCCTATTTTAAACAACTCCATGACCACTTTTCTTATAAAAGGCATCCTTCCCGCTGCATTATTTATCTACCTATACATCCGATTAAACCACGCCACCACCAAGCAATTAAAAATATCTAACATTGCCATTCTAATCATGGTTTTATTTTATACACTGGTAAACATTCTTCATCTTATCTGGTTTAGTTTGCTTGCTTTTATTGCTTAAAAAAGTCGCTAACTTTAATATTCAACCACTCCCTTAGGACGCCTTATCCCTATTTTTTGAATTTACAAGCCATCTATTACATGTTACAATTCATCAAAGAATGAATATTTAAGTTGGAGACTAACCATGCAAAATCAAGCTACAGAAAAAATTACTATCCCGCTACAAATAGAGACGTATGAACAAGCCTTTTTTGACTTTGATAAACGCCCGCTATCTATGCGCAAACTCAATGAAGATCTTGACTCTTTAATAAAAGAAATATTATTTAAAAGCAACGATACAAGCAAAATGCAAATAGAGATTCTCTTTCATTTACCTAAAGCAATAAAAGATACTCAGGTTGAAGAAGAGACTAGACAAGGGATTTTAAATCATTATAAAGCTTTCGATGTTCAAGCTAATAAAATAAGAAAAATGGGACTACGAAGACTTGTGTATTACATTTCAATGTCTCTGTTTTTATTTATCCTCTACTATTTAGTTGAAAAGTATAGTGGTGTCACATTTTTATCAACGATGTTATGCAGCGCTGCGACCGTCATTTTATGGCAAGTGAGTACGCTTGTCTTTATTGAAAGAAAAAATTTAAATATAGATATACAAATGAACAAATTACTTTCAAACAGTGAGGTTCGTTTTATTTACCATTAATTATGTTTCATCACATCATACAGTGTCTTAATATTGTATGATGGCAAGATTCCATTACGTTTAATTAAGATTAAGTCAAGTATTTGCTGTTTGCAAAAAAACTTACGG
>DNGE01000169.1:0-521 GCA_003486705.1 Bacillota bacterium | reverse complement strand
ATTGAAACATTAGCATTCACTTCAAATTGAATGCCAGTATCTCGTACCTCAAACGCAATTGGCGTGTTGTCTGCCGTAACTGATTCTACATTCATGTCATGATATAAAACCGTAAATGTTTCATATGATTTATTATATCCAACATGTTTAGTTTCTATTTTCAATGTTGTTTCACCTTGGTTAAAGATATAGTGATTATACTCACCTGCTTGATAATTGAATGATTCTCCATCATCTTGAATGTGCTCAAATGTACCACTGCCTGGATAGACATCTAATATAAGGCTCTTAATATCCATTTCACCGACAAAGCGAAGACGTGGGTAGTTTGGAATGATACTTCCTGCTTTGATATACATCGGGCAAGTATCTAGTGGTGCATCTTTAATGATTATGTTTGAGCCCCTATGTTTTTCTAATGTCTCATAGTCATACCAATCGCCCTCAGGTAAGTAGACCGCTCTAAAGCGTGCCCCTTGATGCACAACCGGTGCCACCATCATATGTTCTCCGACCATAAA
>DNGE01000142.1:3890-8172 GCA_003486705.1 Bacillota bacterium | reverse complement strand
AATTTTATAACTTATTACATTTCTTAACAATATTATTTTGTTAATTTATACCATATTTTCTATTTTTACGCATTTATACACTTCTTATTCCTCTCAATTAAATAAACTCTAAATGTTTTAACGCGTTAAGTTAGCAAACGAAAAGAAGTCTCCCTTGTTTTATCTACAAGTGAGACTTCTTTTTTAAACGTATAATACGCCTATATCCATTCAATTTTACACTGGTGTTCCTTATTTTTTGAATCATAACAAATCGCCACTGCAAGTATCTGATTTGTTTCTTCTTTAAATTTTTGAACATACTCTTTTTTCCTAATTTGATTTATTGCAACATCAACACGTTCATCTTTTTTGAGTTCAACAATAAATGCAATATCATTTTTTCTTCTCGGATGAAAACTAAAATCTGTGTATCCTTTTCCGCTTTTTTCTTCTCTTTCAACGCGGTACGTATCTCTTGCACTTAAATAGGCTAATGTAAGCACGCATGCTAAACTATTTTCATCATTATATTGTAAAATTGGAATTTCAGAATTATGAATATCGTGTAAAATCTCAATCACTGTATCCGAATCCATCGAGGTCGTTGCTTTTAACATTCTTCGCGATTTTTTTATTATCTCACTAACATATCCAAACGATTCATCCTTTAAAGCTTTTTCGAATTCTTTCATTAATTCTTTATTCGGAATTTTTAAGTAGCCATCGTAATATGATAAAAATCCTAATATAATCATTGCTGAGTATATTTCTTCTTTTGTTTTTGGGGCTGCCTGCCCAGCACGATATTCCTCATCTATAAAAATATCGATTTCTTCACCTGCTACCATTTCCAAAACATCTTCTCTTATCTCTAATATATTATATTTTAAATACTCGCCTACTTCATCCATTGCGCCAGTATTTGTCCAGTAACTCTCACAATACCCATTTTGAAGTGCTTTAACAACAGATCGCGGATTATATATTCGATTTCCTTTCGCTGTTAAATAGCCATTGTACCATTTCTCTAAATCCTCAAATGCAACAGCCTCACTTCTACTACATAGAGTTTTAATCTCCTGATTAGTAAACCCAAAATATTCGTCAAAAACCCTATCTTTTAAAAATGTAAATTCATCAAACATATTTAAAGCTGATCCACTTGAATATTTTTTTATTGGTAATACGCCAGTCATATAAGCTAGGGTAACGTATGGTTGATCTTTTAATAACTGTCTAATAAATTCTAGAAATTCATTGTGGTTTTCTACAAATAAGTTATTACTAAATATATAATCCCATTCATCAAATATAAAGATAAACTTATCGTGGGTATCAAATAACATGTCACTAATTGTAAAATATTTTTCTGGATTAATATATGGATATCTTTCAACAATGTCATTAACAAGTGTCGTTTTAATCATTGTTATATAATCCTCGTATGTATTACCACGATCAGATAATTTATTAAATGTTAAGCTGATAACATTATGTTTATTTAAATGCTCTTCATAATTTTCTGATGAACTAATATTTAATTGATTAAAAATATCCTTACTATTCGTTTCTTTCATATAATATGCGCCTAACATATCAACAATACTTGATTTACCAAATTCGCTTGGTCTAGTAATGCAAACATATCGTTCTGATGTTTCAATTAACTCATTTAGTTTATTAATAATCTCAGACTTGTCCACAAAATATTTGCTATTATATAGTTTTTTATAATTTTCAAACGACTTATTCGTATTTAAATACACTGTCATACTTTCCCCTACCTCCCTTTTTCATAAATTCAAAATAAATTCACTTCTAATTCCAATGTTCTACTCATCAAGTTCTATCAAATCACTAATTATTTACTTGTTTTTATTATACACAAAGTGTATATGTCTTTAAACCTAACTGAGCTACAATTCATAAAAACGCCCCACAAACTTTGTCTGTGGGGCGTTTTTAGGTCAATCATTTAGTTTTGTTTATATTGGCACTCTAACTTCTCAAAGAAGTCAACGCGTGGCTCTAAGAATTTTAATTCGTGCTTAGATAAATCACCTACGTAGAATTCTAATGGTTTGAAGATATGATCCCAGTTCCATAAGTCTTCACCAATGTTTAAGTAGTCAGCGAACATTTCGCATCCTGTTGGTGCTACTGGGTGAACTAAGATAGCCATGATTTTTGCTGCATAGAAGCAATCAATCATCGTTTGTTTACGTAATTCATTGTCATCATTTGCATCGGCTTCACGTGATTGTGCTGCAAAGTATTTATTTACTTCACGGATGTAAGCATCTAATACGTAAGCAATGCGGTGGAATTCATGGTTGTACATATGTTTTTCATACTCTGCCACTTTTTCTTCCGCTAATTGCTTGATTTGATCACTTACAACACCCGCTGGAATTTTTCCTTCGAAGTATTGTTGTGTTGTATAGAAGCATGAACGGATTAAACGGTTGAAGACGTTTGTTAAAAGATTTCCATCTTTTAAGACCATGTCTACCCCTTGACGTTCTTCTTCTTTCATATACACTTGTGGTTTAAATCCTGTACTCTTAGAAGAAAGACCTAAACTCATGAAGTGCATACGTAATTGTTCTGGTGTATAGTGTTCTAATAATTCATCCGCCATCGGTGGTTTGATTTCTGATGAACTACTTGCTTTTGTATCCATAAATAAGATGTGACGGTTAGCAATGACATGAGGAGGATTAACTTCTAAATCCGTTCCTTTTAACCCTTCGAATAATCCCATTTCAGCAACTGAGTAGAAGTAGATATTATCCTCACCAATAAATTGATACACTAAAGCATCATCATTGTTCCAGAATGATTTCCATTCATCTTTACTTGCTCCGATTGATTCTAAGTAAGCTTTAGTGAATGAAATAGGCGCCCATAATGATTCTGGCCATACCCAGAATGTTAAGTCTTTTAATCCTTCTTTTTCTGGTGCTTTTACTCCCCATTCAACGTTTCCTGATAAACGGAATGGCACTAATGTTTTAGACGCGGTATAGTGAATGCTTAAATTTTCAAGAATTGTTTTTGCTTCATCGCGAAGTTCTAACGTTTCAAATTCAAACGTAACTGATTTTTTCTTCTCTTCATCGATTGTTGTGTGTGCTGGTAATTTGCTTTCTAATGCGTCTAAATCTTCAATGTATTTACGTGGCACATGAACCGCTGGCTTTTGTAAGAACTCTTCAATAATTTTTAATTGGTATTTACGTGTGTTACTGAAGCGTGTTAACTCTTGGTGATTTTCTTTTAAAGCTTCCATCATGTCTTCTAAAACGAAATACCAGTTTTCAACGTTACGGAACGCTGGTTTTTTATTTGATAAAACAGAGATTGGATTGATTAAATCACTTGGCATATATTGATGACCTAATGAACACTCATCGGCATACGCTTTTTCAGATTGACATCCTGGAATTGGACAACGACCCATTACTTGACGTCCGTTTAAGAATACGCCTAATTCCTCATCGAAGAATTGTGGAGTTGATTCGTTTTTAATTAATCCTTTTTCGTATAATAATTCGAATAATTCATTTGATACTTCTTGATGCATCTCACCTGTACGTCCAAGCGCTGAAGCACCGTATAAATTTAAACTAATTTCATATTTATCTAAAGTTGCTTTTTGACTTTCATGATTTGAGGTTACATAATCTTGAATCGAACCCTCGTATCCTTCTTCTTTTAGCTTACGGTAGCTTTCTAAAATAGGTGATCCGTAGCAGTCTGTTCCTGAAATAAAGATTACATTATCTTTTCCGATGCGGTCTCTTAAGAAGCGCGCATAAATATCGGCATGTACAAACATTCCACCAACGTGACCGAAATGTAAATTTTTATTACCGTATGGCATACCTGCTGTAACAACGGCTTTTTTAGGGAACTCAGGACGCGCATCCTTACCCATTAAACGTTTTGAAATCATAAAAAAACACCCCTTGAAATAATAAATTATTCCAAGGGGCGACTAATATCGCGGTACCACCCTATTTCACCAATACGTCACCGTAATGGCCTCATGAAGTACGACTTAAGCATACTCTAGTCTTGTAACGTAGACTCACGTTATAGCATCACATTTAAATAAACGATCCGTATACAGCTCCGAGGCTTGTTTCATCTTACCTAAGTTATCTGCTCCCAGCATTCACAGACTCTCTTTGAACTCTCAATAAAACTACTTTTCTCTTCATTGCCTTTATTTTTTCTCAAGAATAACATCGTTTGACTATTTTGTCAATATTGTAGACCGTATAAACCTTGCCTT
>DNGE01000142.1:3252-3650 GCA_003486705.1 Bacillota bacterium | reverse complement strand
ATTATTTATCTTCTCTTAATAAATAATCATTCCCATCTTGATCTTTAAACATAAACATTTGCCCATAAGGCATCTTCATCATTTCACCTGTTTCAACACCATTTGCTTTCATTTGTGAATAAGCACTTTCAATATCAGACGTACTTAACAGCACATTTGGATGCCCTACATTAGCACTTGGGTTATGTGATAACATCACTTGTTTTTCATATAACACAAACGTTGTAAATGCATCTTCACTTGGTCCAACCTCTAACCATTTCATCATAGGCCCCATTTGTTGTTCTAACTTCACAACAAAATTCATTTTTTCAGTCCAGAATGCTTTTGCTTCTGCTTGATTTTCAACAAAAATTGTTACTTTACCGATTTTATTAATCATTTGATTTCCTCCTCAA
>DNGE01000142.1:0-2949 GCA_003486705.1 Bacillota bacterium | reverse complement strand
AAACATTTATGTAAATTAGATACTATCTTGTCAATCAAACTGTAAAACAGTCTCAAAAATTATCGCACCCCATTTCATAACTCTTCACTATGTTAGCCTTCTTATCGTTTACTGTAAAAAAACACACTTACAAAACTAACACCCTATCGAATCTCACGCTAAAAATCATCACTGCCCCATCTAAAAAAGCAGCGAACGTCAACCGTTCACTGCTTTTTATCTTTATCTACTCATGTTGGCAACCGCAACGCTTTTCACTACTCTTGCTGTGCGGGCACCCCATACACTTCGATCCTTTTTTCTTTTCACTCACGATTTTTAAAAGTGCTGCACCCATTATGATGACGATTATTAAACTGACAATAAAATCTGACATCGTCTCCTCCTAAGCACTTAATGCTAACTTATTTTTGACTTTTTCATCACCTTTTCGCATTAAATAAACACACGTTGCCATTAAAGCGACCACAACCATTAACCCAGCAATAAAGCCTGTCCCAAAAGCACCCGTTGTGATTAACGTTCCAACCTGATACGTGATAAATGAAACGACATATCCCATCCCGAATTGGAATGCAATACCACCCCATAACCATTTTCGATTTTCCATCTCAGCGTTCATCGCACCGATTGCTGCAAAACATGGTGGCGTAAATAAATTAAACATTAAATAAGCTAAGGCAGCAACAGTTGTTAAGCCCATCACTTGCGCAACATCTGCACCACCTGATAATAATTCAAACTCTTCAGTGTCGATAAAGTTCGTAATACTATACACAACAGCTAATGTTCCAACCACATTTTCTTTTGCAATAAATCCTGTAATCGCCGCTGCTGCAAGTTGCCAAACGCCGAATCCTAACGGAACTAATAAAATCGCAAATGGCGTTGCAATGCTTGCTAAAATACTACTATTTTCTGCACCTTCAGCAACAACTTGGAACTGCCAGTTAAAGGTTTGCATAATGTGCACTAATGCATTACAAAGTAAAATAATCGTTCCTGCTTTAATAATAAATGCTTTTCCTCGCGAAAACATCGAAATCGCAGCGCGCTTAATACTTGGGAATCGATACTCAGGCAACTCCATAATAAAAAACGATCGCGCTTGCTTTTCACCTGTGATTTTAACAACCATTAAAGCTCCTAAAATAATAATTGCAATACCTAAGAAATACATCAACGTTCCAACCCACGCCTCATCATTAAAGAAAACACCCGCAAACAACGCAATAACAGGAAGCTTCGCACCGCACGGCATAAACGGTGTCAACATCGCTGTCGTTCTACGTTGGCGCTCATTTTTAATCGTACGCGTCGCCATAACACCAGGAATAGCACACCCCGTTCCAATAATCATCGGGATAATTGACTTCCCAGATAACCCAACCTTCTTAAAGAAACGATCCATAACAACAGCCACGCGTGCCATATAACCACAATCTTCAAGTAACGCTAACAAGAAAAATAAAACCATAATCAACGGTAAGAAGCCAACAACTGCGCCCACACCACCGATAATACCATCTAATAAGATAGATGAAAGCACAGGTGAGACCGCATCACCTAACAAGCCCTCAACCCATACATAAAATGTATCAATAAGCCCGACAAAAAAATCCGCCAACCATGGACCTAAATACGTTTGTGAAATTGAAAACACTGCCCACATAATCAAAGCAAAAATCGGGATACCAAACCATTTATGCGCAACAATTCGATCAAAAGCATCTTGCTTTGTCTGAGCATGACTGCTCACCTCTCTCACTTCAACCTTTGAAACAATGTCTTTAACAAATTCAAATCGTAATTTGTCTCCTGCCTCGACTGAACTTCTATCTGATAAATCCACACCTGCATGACTAAACGGCGCACCTTGCGTCGCGCCCTTAACAGATACAACCGCTGAAACGAGTTCAGCTAATCCATTATTTGATCCTTTTGTTGAAACCGTCTCAATAACCGGGCATCCTAATAACTGAGATAATGCTTCAATATTAATGCTTGTTTTTTTCTTCTTCGTCAAATCACTTTTATTTAAGGCAACAACAACTGGAATCTCTAATTCTAGTAATTGTGTTGTAAAAAATAAACTTCGGCTTAAGTTCGTCGCATCTACAATATTAATGATGACATCTAAATTTTCATGTTTAACAAACTCACTCGTAATACTCTCCTCAGATGTAAATGGAGACATCGAATAAGCCCCTGGTAAATCAATCGCAATGAGATGTTGATCCGTTTGATTAAGCGACTGCTTAATTGCCCCTTCTTTTTTCTCAATGGTGACTCCAGCCCAGTTCCCAACACGCTCAATTTTACCTGTAATCGCATTAAACAATGTTGTTTTCCCACTATTAGGATTTCCTGTTAATGCGATTTTCATGTTCCCCATTTCACTCATAGCCATAATCCTCCTTATATTAATACTGCCTATTCAAACTCACAATTTGCTTAAATCTACGTTGAGATTTACCTCTTTATTTATTAAAAAGCTAAATGATAATAGCCTCCGCCAAATCTTTATCTACGCTGTATCTTGCATCTTTCACTGTGATCACGTAATTATCGGCAAGCATTGAAATCACGGTCACCGTTTCACCTTCGTAACAACCTAATGTAAATAAAAACTCTTTAAGTTCGTAATCATTTGTCTTAATTTCTTTAATTGTATATGCTGTATTAACGTTTCCCTGCGCTAAATTTTTCATGTTAGTTTTCACCTTGTCTCTCTTTATCTTAATCACTTTTTTGTTTCAGCCAATGATTTTTTATTTAATGATAATAATTATCATTTACTGTGTATTATAACACCTAACATTTACCAAAACAATAGTTTTGTGATTTTTTAAACAAACAAAATTAAAACTTACTTCTTTATTTAAAATAATTGACTGTAAACCCAACAATTCCGTCGATAAATGTATAAAGTAGGGAGACTATTTACAT
>DNGE01000079.1:10570-10724 GCA_003486705.1 Bacillota bacterium | reverse complement strand
AAACATTTAACTATACACACACAAATAATGAACCAACTAAGTATACGTATCATCCATCCAACGATAATCCATCACATTTCGCGGGTGTGGTGAGTTGTTTTTTTCCGATTGTGGGGCTGGTGCTCTACTTTATGTGGAAAGATGATAAACCAAA
>DNGE01000079.1:368-10253 GCA_003486705.1 Bacillota bacterium | reverse complement strand
CATTATATGTTTTTATGTCACAAGATGCCACAGCGTTCATTTTTTTATAAGGGCAAACAATTTCCGATTTGTGCGCGTTGCACCGGTATTTTAGTCGGGTATGGAATCGGCATTTTGTATATTTGTCTTATCCACAAGACGCATTTAGTTTATGAGTTGGGGCTCATGATCCCCATCGCGATTGATGGCATTGGACAATACCTCGGTCGATGGGAAAGCACGAATACTCGTCGCTTTGTCACGGGGGTGCTCGCCGGCATCGCAACGGTTTGCTTGTTCCGCTTCGCGGCCTACAGTGGCTTAAACGCCGGGCGCGAGATGAACGCTTGGCTAAAAAGCCGATAACATGAAAAAAATCATAGAACACATTGGATGTTCTATGATTTTTTTTATGATTAAAGTTCTTCAAGTAGGCGCTTTTCGCCTGTAATGGCTTGGATGGGGTTAATATCTTGTGTGACTTCAAGAACACCTAAATACTCTTTGTTTTCATTGCGAACGGCATAGTAGCGAATGAAAATATATTTGTCGCCCATTTTAATCCAAAAATCTTCTTGATCTTTACGTCCAGATTTAAAATCTTCGACTATTTTTTCAACAATATGAACACTTTTTGGTGGGTGGCAATTTGAAACATTTCGACCTATAATGGAACGCGCACGGATAAATGTGCGTTCTTTTCCTTCAGAAAAATACTTAACGCAATCATCTTTATCCACAAACGTAATATCAAAAGGTAGTGTGTTAAGCATCCACGTCAATTGCTCAACATTAACAACACCAGAGGGGAGTTTAATAAGTCCGTCTGATAGCGGCGCATCTTGTTTTTGTGGTTTTTCTTCAGTTGTAACAGTAGGATTCCAGTGGGGCACATTTTCAACTAAAAAACCAATGTCATGACTATCATCCGCAATTAACTTCCACTCTTCTTGTGTTAAGTGTTCTAACAGAAGGGGAGCCATAATATTTTCTTCTTTGAAAATCATCTCTTCAATATGTGTAAGTAATGTTTTGATTTCACTTAGAATAGTTGAATTGAGTTTGTTTTCTTTCAGAAGTTGTGCTTTAACACGTTTCAATTCGGCACGAATATCATCATCGACACCCCACATGACTTGAGGGGGTGCTGTAATTCCGTGTTTCTCCATGTAGGGGAAAAATAAATTTTCTTTTTTCTGATAATGTAGATCAATGCTAGAAAGCTTATGAAGACCTGCTAATAATTCATTAAATGCATCAGGATGATCTGATAGATGCAAATAAGGCGTAATAGACTGATTGATAATTCGATTAATAGCTAAGTTTTCTCTCATTAACACATTAATGGGATGACCAGGAATTAAAATAACGTTACTTGACGTTTGATGAATTTCATCAATAGATCCTTTAAAAACAGCAGCATGAACATCACACAAACTCTGAATCTGTGCAGCTGATACCCCTTCAGCAATTAAATCTGCCTCAGCTGCTGTAATCTCTGAAGCTGACACATGACCAAAGGTTTCTTCAAATTGCTGTTTAACTTCTTCTACTGTTTTTCCTTCGTGTAATTGTTTAATAATATCCTTTAATGTATTTTTTCTCATTTCACTATTGTTAATATATTCACTCATCATAGACTCCTCCTATAAAACAAATTAAATTTCACCCAAATGTAAATTAAAATTCTACTGTAAAACCTTTCATAACGAGTGCTTCCTGAATTTGATTAAGGGAAATTTTTTTCATTAGAGCACCTTTTTGTAACGTCATTATTTTTCCCACTGTATTTAACATGTTGGGCTTTATAATGTCATGAAATCCAAGCTCGTATAAAATATTAATTAATTCAGGATACTGATTCGTTAGTTCGTAAATGGTTTGATTTAAATTCAATAGTTTCACCATACACACGCTCCTCATAGGTTGTGAAGAATAAAAGGTTACTTCGCAATTATAGTGACTAAAACTTAGATGCTTATGGCATAACGGCTGACTATATATGAATCAATTGAAACACTCATGATTTGATTTATCATATTAATTTGATGGGACAATCATTAATCATCTCTGTTATTGAATAAACTAATTTTTAATATCTTGTCCCGGTGCAAATAATTCATAGTTAATATTTTCTAGGTTAACACCTAATTCAATTAAGAAATGATAGATACTTCTCATAAATTCAACAGGCCCACAGAAGTAAAAAATAGAATCAACGTTTACATTATTTTCAAACCATTCTTTTGATAAACGGCCTTTTAAATCAAACTTTCTCATTGCCTCATCCGAAAGTAAAGGACGTGTATAAACGGTTGTGACAGTTAAGTTTTGGTGAGAAGTATCTAACTGTTCGATTTCTTCTTCAAAAGCATGATAAGTAGAGTTTGGTAAACTATAAATTAATTGAACAGGTACGTCCAATGCTACTGCTTTGTATGCCATTGTTAACATAGGTGTAATACCGATTCCCCCACCAATTAAAACAATGGGTTTAGTCGTATTTGTTAAAACAAATTTCCCGGCTGGTGCTGATATTTGAACTGTGTCGCCTGCTTGAACCGTGTCACATAGTTTTTTGCTAACATCGCCCTCGGGCTCTCGTTTAACACTTATTTTATAATGATTTCCGTTTGATGGGCTTGATAACGTATACTGCCTTGGTTTAGACCATGTTTTATCTTCATTAAGAACTTTAATTGCAATAAATTGTCCTGGTAAATAATCAGGAAGTATTTCACCCTCGGGTGATGTTAAATAAAATGAATATATATAGTCGTTTTCAGCAACGACTTGACTTACGGTAAATTCTTTAAAACCTTTCCATGTACTCATGTTCATCTCTCCTATAAGTTAATAACAGTTGATTTAATACGTGTCATTGATTCAATTGAATAAGAAATTCCTTGAACCCCAATTCCAGAATTTTTAACGCCTAAGAACGGTAAATGGTCAGGACCACGTTCTGTTCGATTATTAATCTGAACCGTTCCCACCTCAAGTTTATTAGCTAATTCAAAAGCAGAATTAATGTTTGTCGTAAAAATAGAACTTTGTAATCCGTATTCTGAAGCATTAGCCATGTCGATGGCTTCTTCAATAGATTTAACTCGAATGATTGGTAATACAGGACCAAACGGTTCTTCCCAAGCGACTCGCATATGAGTCGTTACATGGTCTAAAAGCGTAGGATAAATTAAATTATCAATTCGTTGTCCGCCATAAATAGTAGTAGCTCCTAGCTTGTTAGCATCATCAATCAGTCCATGAACGAAGTTAGCCGATGCCTGATCAATTAATGGGACGACATCTACAACATCTTGCTCTAAAGGATTTCCAACCTTCAAATCTTTCATGTGTTCAACCATTTTAAACACAAGTTCATCAGCAATATGATCTAAAACTAAAACTCGTTTAATGGCTGTACAACGTTGCCCGGAATAGGAGAAGGCACCTGAAACGATTTGCTTAGCAGCAAGCTCTAAATCAGCATCTTCTAATACAATGGCTGCATCTTTCCCGCCTAATTCCATTAGTAGAGGAACCATTTCCACTTGCTTTGCAATATGTCTTCCGATTTGTGTACTACCCGTAAAATTAATAAAGTTGATATCAGGATGAGTAATGATATAATCACCGATTTCGCTTCCTTTTCCTGTAACAAGTGTTAAAACATCTTTTGGTAAACCTGCTTCATTAAATATTTTTGTTAATAATGAACCACATAAACTACCTTGTGTTGCCGGTTTAAAGACAACCGTATTTCCTCCCATTAAGGCGGGAGCAATTTTTGAAACGGCTAAGTTAACCGGGTAGTTAAAAGGAGAAATAGCAAGGACAACTCCCATGGGTTCACGGGTTGTGATAGCTATTTTGCCTTTCTTGACACCTTCAACTGTATCAGCTGGAATCGCTTGACCATACATGGTTTTTGCTGTTTCAATTGTATAACGAATGAAATCAACGGTTCTCAACACCTCAGATTGAGCACTTTTTCTATCTTTTCCAACTTCTTTTATTAACAGTTCAATTAATTCATCGCGATATTTAAAAAGTAAGTCAGCCGCTTTATTTAAATATTGTCCTCTTTCAAATAATGAAGTGTTTTTCCAAACTTTTAGTACTATTTTTGATTGGGTAATAGCATGGTCAACTTCATTTTGAGACATCGCTTTAACTTCTCCAATTTCAGTGTTATCTAATGGAGAGGTAATACTAATAACTTTATGACTTAACATGATGACCCCTCTTTTCTATTATTAATTATTAATTTTGTATATCTTTCAATCATATGACGCAACATCTGTTGTTCATGGGCTTATTATAACGAGAATGGCTATTTTAAAATATGATTCAAATCAAAATTACAGAAATAAATGATAATAATTATCAAATATAAAAAGATTCAATGTAAATAAGCTTTAAAGAATATAAAGCTGTTTCTTTAATATAAAGAAGGGAATCAAGTAAATGGCGTTGTAATGGCATAACAGTTTAAGTCATGATTATCCAAAATGTTATAAGATTTCTAAAATTTGATTGCAATCACAGTTTTTTCATTGCTTTTTTACGTAAAATGAGTCTCGAACATTAATAAAGAGGTGAAAAAAATGGATATGTTTTGTAATCAGTGTCAAGAAGCGTCAAAAGGAATTGGGTGCACCATTATCGGGGTGTGTGGAAAATCACCTGAATTAAGTGCGTTAATGGATACTTTTATTTATTCATTAGTTGGCTTATCTAGTTTAGCGATTGAAGTTAAAAAATTAGGATATGAAACAAATGAGGTTGACTTATTTGTGACAGAAGGTTTATTTGCAACAATTACAAATGCAAATTTCGATGAAGAGGAATTTGTTTATCGTATAGAAGAAAGTGTGACCTTACGAAATAAGTTAAAAGATTTAGTTGAGGATCAAAATTTACCGATCTTAAAACATGATGTTGTTAATTTTAAAGTTTCAGACAAACAAACAATGATTGCAAAAGCACTTAGTGTTGCCATTCATTCAGTAACAGAAGATGAAGACATCCGCTCATTACGAGAATTAATTTTATTCGGATTAAAAGGATTAGCGGCTTATGCCTCTCATGCTGAGAAACTTGGCTATTTAAATGACGAAATTTTTAATGCCATGCATCAATTTATGGCATCGTTAATAAGTAAAGAATTAGATGTTGCAGCCTATACTGCCATGGCACTTGAGCTAGGGAAAGTTGGTGTGTCTGCGATGGCTTTATTAGATCAAGCCAATACATCATCATTTGGACATCCAGAAATGACAAAGGTAAACATTGGGGTTGGAAAAAATCCTGGTATTTTAATAACAGGTCATGATCTACATGACATGAAGCAGTTATTAGACCAAACCATGGATAAAGGAATTGATATTTACACACATAGTGAGATGTTGCCAGCCCATTATTATCCTGAACTTAAAAAATATCCTCACCTGTTTGGAAACTATGGTAATGCGTGGCATGAACAAACAAAAGAATTTGAAACATTTAATGGTCCTATTGTTTTTACAACAAACTGTTTAGTTCCCCCACGTAAAAACTGTACGTACACCGATCGTGTGTATACAACGGGAAATACAGGGCATCCAGATTTTAAAGTCATTCCTGTATTAGAAGATGGTTCTAAAGATTTTAGCTCAGTTATTGAACATGCCTTAACATGTACAAAACCGACTGAAATTGAAAAGGGTGAAATTATTGGAGGATTTGCTCATAATCAAGTATTGTCGCTTGCCGATTCTGTGGTTGGCGCAATAAAAGATGGAGACATTAAAAACTTTGTTGTAATGGGTGGATGTGATGGACGCCATAAAGAACGCACCTATTATAAAGACTTTGCACAACAACTTCCAAATGATGCGGTTATTTTAACCGCAGGTTGTGCCAAATATAAATATAATAAGCTTAACTTAGGAAATATTAATGGTATTCCAAGAGTGTTAGATGCCGGTCAATGTAATGATTCTTATTCATTAGTTGTCATTGCTTTAAAATTAAAAGAAGCATTAGGATTAGAAGATATAAATGATTTACCTATTTCATATAATATTGCTTGGTATGAACAAAAAGCGGTTATCGTTTTATTATCGTTATTATATTTAGGTGTTAAAAATATTCATTTAGGTCCTACTTTACCTGCTTTTATATCACCAAATGTGCTTAAAGTTTTAGTTGAAAACTTTTCGGTTGCAGGAATTACAACAGTAGAAAATGATTTACAAACACTCTTAAAATAAATGTTCACCCTAGAACGTGGTTGACTAGACTAGGTGTTAGAAAAAGTAATTTATATGGATATATATAAAAAGGAAATATAGCTCACATTATTTATTAGATAGATTGTTAATGTCCTCACATCTTTACCAAAGCTATTAAATCAAAAGATAAGCCTTGCCAAGTTAAATTTTATTGATATAACAGACCTAGCAATGTAAAGATAGTGATATTTATTTACTGATTTAGATACTATCATGATAAGTTATTAAGACAAGATAGAGTTGTAATCTTTTATAGTTGTCTTTACAACTCATATATTTTTAGTGAGAATAAGGAGATGTATATGATGAAAACAATTGTTGATCGTGACGTATGTATTGGATGTGGTGCTTGTGTAAGCATTGCTCCTGAAATTTATGAAATAGACGATGAAGGTATTTCAGTTCCAATTGTTGATCAAATTAAAGCTGAAATTTTAAGTTTAGCTGAAGAAGCAAGAGATTGTTGTCCTGTAGATGCTATTAGTATCGTAGGCGAATAATCATAAGGTTTAGCCGACTGATTTCTAGTAAGCTTCACTTATAAGTAATCCAAATTCAAAAACACGATACAAAAAAAGCAGAATGCCACATATTTGTGTGGCATTCTGCTTTTATATTAATTGTTTAAAATAGTCAACATCTAAGATTTCAATTTTTTTGTGGCCAATGATATTGATAATGCCTTGATCACTAAAAATCTTTAATTTTCGACTAATGGTTTCTCTTGTGAGACCTGTATAATTTGCCATTTCCTCTCGTGAGAATGGAAGATTGATTTGAATAGTTGAGCCAGTCTTATTTCCATATTGCTCAGCTAATTCAAGTAATAAATAAGCAAGCTTAGCTTCTGTATCATTGTCTGATAATAAGATAGCTAGTTTTTCTAAATGAACTAATCGGTCACTAACGACTTCTAAGACTTTAAAACTCATTTCAGATTTTTGTAACATAAGCTGATGAAAATGTTCTTTTGTTAAGGTACAAACATTACAATCTTCTAGTGCTTTAGCGTAGCATTCAAAATTTGTTTCTTTAAGTAACTGAAGTTCGCCAAAAAAATCACCTGCTTTTAAAATATGTAAAATCTGCTCTTTCCCATCTTTAGTATATCTGAATAATTTAAGGCTTCCTTCATTAATAATATACAATGTATTAGCGAGGTCACCTTCGTTAAATAAAATCTCACCTTTTTTGTATTGTTTATGTTCAATGACTTTTAATAGTTCGTCAACTTCTGAACAATTAAAGTTTTTAAAAATTGGTACCTTATAGGTACAAAATTTATCTTGGCATCGTGTACAACTCATTCCGTAACCCCCTTTGATAACAGATTTGTTTTTCTTTAGGTGTTAAACATATTAACATAGGTGGTTTACTAATACAAATAATACAATAATTTAATTGAGTAATGAAATAAGGTGGATGAGTTATTACCCATCCACCTTATGTCACGAATTATTAGGTTGTCCATTTAAACATGTTGTTGTAAACAAGATTTTAAATCATCTTCTACCGTTGAGATTGGTTTGAGATTATATGTATCAACTAAGTATTGTAAAACATTAGGTGTTAAAAAGGCTGGTAATGAAGGGCCTAAATATATCCCTTTTACATTTAAAGAAAGTAAGGCTAAAAGATCAGCAACTGCTTTTTGTTCATACCAAGATAAGACAATAGATAGTGGTAATCCATTAACATCAGTTTTGAATGCATCAGCAAGAGCAAGAGCAATGCGAACAGCTGAATAAGCATCATTACATTGTCCAACATCAAGTAAACGTGGTAATCCAGCTACTGTTCCAAAATCTAACTTATTAAAGCGATATTTACCACAAGCAAGTGTTAAAATAACGCAATCTTCAGGCACTTTTTGTGCAAACTCTGTGTAGTAATTTCGTCCAGCACGTGCTCCATCGCAACCACCGATTAAGAAGAAGTGACGGAGTTTACCCTTTTGAACAGCATCAATAATAGCTTCGGCATTTGATAGTGTTGATTGATGCCCGAAGCCGACTAAGATTTCATGTTCTTTTTCATTCTTTTCAAATCCACCTAATGCTAAGGCTTTGTCAATAATCGGTGTAAAGTCTTTATAGCCATGAGCATCAGCTGCAATGTACGTACATCCATCCATTCCAACCACACTTGTTGTAAAGATTCTATCTTTGTATGAATCACGAGGTTTCATCATACAATTTGTTGTCATTAAGATACACCCCGGGATGCCATCAAATTCTTTTTGTTGGTTTTGCCAAGCACTACCAAAGTTTCCGACTAAATGTTTATATTTCTTTAACCCTGGATAGCCGTGAGATGGAATCATCTCTCCATGTGTATAAATGTTAATTCCTTTATCTTTTGTTTGTTCTAATAACATCTCTAAATCAAATAAATCGTGTCCTGATACAATAATAAATGGACCTTTTTTGATGTTAACATTTACTTTATTAGGTGTTGGATGTTCGTATTTTGTTGTATTAGCTTGATCTAAAACAGCCATAACGGCAACTGATATTTCTCCTGCTTTAACTGTTAATTGAATTAATTCTTCTAAAGTTTTTTCATCATCTGTTGTTGCAGCAAGCGCTGTAAAATAGAAATGATCAACTTCATCACTATGATAACCTAAACAACGAGCCTGATGCCCATAAGCACTAATTCCTTTCAAACAGTAAATAACAGTTTGTTGTAATGAACGAATATCAGCATCTTTTGTCTGATTATACATAATACCAGCTTTAACCGCATCTTTTAACATATCATCTTTTGTCTGACTTAGCACATAAAGGGCTTGTTCTGAACTTGTTGAACAATTTGTAGCAAGTTGCTGTAATTGTGATTTTATTTGAGCAGATTGTTTTAATAGTTCAACGTGGACATCGGCATCAAAGTTAACATTAGTTAACGTCGTAAAGAGGCCATTCTCAACGAATTTAACAATATCTTTATTAATCGTTTGTCCTTGCTCAATGAGAGAAGTGGCATAAATAGAAATACCTTGTAATTGATAAATTAATAAATCTTGTAGGGCAGCAACTTCAGGTGTTTTTCCGCAAACACCGATTTTCGTACAACCTTTTCCATTAGCTGTTTGTTCACATTGGTAACAAAACATTGCATGACTCATTATAAGTCCTCCTTATATTGAAGATGCTAAACTAGTGAATAGAAATAGCATCGACTGGACAACTTTCTTCAGCATCTTTTGCTGTATCAAGTAATTCATTTGGAATATCTGACTCAATTGGAACTGATTTTCCATCGTCATTCATGTGAAAGACTTCTGGACATATTCCAACGCAAGCTTCACAACCAATACATGTATCGTGGTCAACAAATGCTTTCATAAAAAAACTCCTTTTCATTTTTAGGGTATCATTCCGAATTAGTCTTATCGTATTAGGTTAAAGTTATACAATTAGATATAAACTTATTTCAAGGTAAACCTTATGGATTAAAATAAGTAAAAATCTAACTTAGCTAGATGAGGGGGGCTCATATTAGAAAGGGGAACGAAAAAACACTAAGACCTATCTAGGTCATATAAAATCCTTTTAGGGAGATAAATGTAGCTGTAAATCTAAAGTGTGTAATGAAAGCAAGAAAAATGGCGCTATATCAAGATAGA
>DNGE01000079.1:0-171 GCA_003486705.1 Bacillota bacterium | reverse complement strand
TATCAAGATAGACACTTAAATACCAAAAAGGGAGACTCAGTTGAGTCTCCCTTTAAATATGAATATTCCAATATATATTAGAAAAAATGATTCAGTTCGCCTGTTGAGAAAGCCAATTCTTATTACTTTAAGAATTATTTAGTTTGATTAAAGATTATTGCTTCTTTTCTC
>DNGE01000019.1:1909-8292 GCA_003486705.1 Bacillota bacterium | reverse complement strand
TTTTTTTGTTGTTAAAGGGAAACAACTAGCCATTTAATTAGGGGAGGAATATGGAATGTATGATGTAATGGATACGATTTGGGTTTTAATTGGAACCTTGCTAGTTTTTTTTATGCAAGCAGGGTTCACGTTAGTGGAGACAGGATTCACTCGAGCTAAAAATGCAGGGAATATCATTATGAAAAACTTAATGGATTATTCACTAGGAACATTAGTATTTTGGTTGATTGGATTCGGATTGATGTTTAATGCAGGAAATGGTTTTGTCGGAGGATTGGATTTATTTGTGCAAAATGATTATTCGACCACCATTCCAACAGCTGGCTTCTTGATGTTTCAAACAGTATTTTGTGCAACAGCGGCAACCATCGTTTCTGGGGCAGTCGCAGAACGAACAAAATTCATATCTTATATTATCGTTAGTGTGATATTAAGTGGATTAATATACCCTATTTCAGGTCACTGGATTTGGGGAGGCGGTTGGTTATCTCAAATAGGTTTCCATGATTTTGCAGGATCAACTGCTGTTCATCTGGTTGGAGGAGTAGGAGCTTTAGTCGGAGCAAAAATGGTAGGTCCTCGAATCGGAAAGTACAATTCAGATGGAAAACCGAATGCAATACCTGGACACAATCTAACCCTTGGGGCTCTTGGGGTGTTTATTTTATGGTTTGCCTGGTTTGGATTTAATGGCGGATCAACGCTTGCAGCAAGTGACGACGCATCTTTAAATGCAATCACTTCAATTTTTATCACAACAAATTTAGCGGCTGTCTCAGGCGTTGTAACTACCATGATTATCACATGGTGGCGTTATAAAAAACCAGATGTCTCGATGAGTTTAAATGGAGCTTTGGGCGGTCTTGTTGCCATTACAGCAGGTTGTGATGTTGTATCTCCTTTTGGGGCAACCGCTATCGGTATCATTGCTGGATTTGTTATTGTATTTGGTATTGAGTGGGTCGATAAAAAGCTTAAAATTGATGACCCTGTTGGGGCCGTTGGTGTCCATTTCTTTTGTGGTGCGGTAGGTACCTTATTGACTGGAGTCTTTGCTTTGGAAAATGGTTTGTTGTATGGAGGCGGCGTTGATTTATTATTAATCCAACTTATCGGGGTCGTTGCGGTTATATTGTGGGCAAGTGGAACTATGATAACGGTATTTTATGTGATCAAGAAAACATTAGGTTTGCGTGTAACTGAGGCTGAAGAATTAGTTGGGCTTGATTTAGAAGAACATGGAATTATTAGTAGTTATGCTGATTTTATGATGGTTCCAAATCACTGCGCATCAAATGAGATTCAACCTTCTGTGACGGAACAAGCCACTGAAACTAAACCATCAACAAAGGTTCATCATGATCATGCTAAAATGTCTAATGTGGTGATTATTACACGCTTGAGTCATTTTGAGCAACTCAAGGCAGCGCTTGTAGAAATCGGAATTACCGGCATGACAGTGACTCAGGTTTTAGGGTTTGGTATGCAAAAAGGCGCAACAGACTTTTACCGCGGTATCCCACTTAACGTCCAGTTACACCCTAAAGTAAAAGTAGAACTTACCGTCTCTAAAATTCCAGTTGAAAGGGTTATAGCGGTAGCTAAAGACGTATTACGCACTGGCAATGTCGGGGATGGAAAAGTCTTTGTATATGATGTTGAAAAGGTAGTTAAAATCCGTACAGGAGAAATGAATTACGATGCTTTACAAGATGAAGTATAAGTTGGCATAAGGTCAACGAAAGAAGTAAAGTGTTGTCACCTATCTTCGGTTAAATCAGTGGACGTCCTTAAGATTACGGTGTAACAGATGTGAACGGTGTGTAGGTGTCAGAAAACTACGCTATGCTTAAATACATAAGCGTAACGATATTTCGCGAAAGCTTTTCTAATGGGGAATGGATTCAGATTCAAGCGACAATGACATAACGAGGTTTAAAAAGAAAACACTAAACGTAGAACTAATAAAAAAAACGTCATCGAAGCGATGACGTTTTTTTATAATTAAGCTAATTCTAATGCGATTTCCATCATTTTTGTGAATGTGTTTTGACGCTCTTCAGCTGTTGTTGCTTCGTGAGTGACTAATGAGTCAGAAACAGTTAAGATACATAAGGCATTAACACCTGCTTTAGCAGCATTCATGTATAACGCAGCAGCTTCCATTTCAACACCCATAACACCCATTTCAGCCCATTTTTTCCAAATGTCTGGTTGTGCATCATAGAAAATATCTGATGATAAAATGTTACCTACTTTAACTTCAGTTCCTTTTTCCTTAGCTACCGTTACAGCTTTATTTAATAATTCCCAAGATGCAATCGGTGCATAAGTTCCTGGTAAACCGTATTGAGAAGCGTAGTTTGAGTTTGTACAAGCTCCCATTCCGATGATAACATCGCGGATTTTAACATCCTCTTGGAACGATCCACAAGAACCGATACGGATTAAATTTTTACATCCGTAGAAATGAATTAACTCGTATGAGTAAATACCGATTGACGGCATCCCCATTCCTGATCCCATAACTGAGATTTTTTTACCTTTGTAAGTTCCAGTATATCCAAACATGTTACGTACTGTATTAAATTGCACAGCATCTTCTAAGAAGTTATCTGCAATGTATTTTGCACGTAATGGATCTCCTGGTAATAAAACTGTTTCTGCAATTACTCCGTGTTCTGATACGCCAATATGTGGTGTCGCTTTTACCATGATTGTCACTCCAATTTCTATGTTAATTTTTAATAAGCTGTTTTATTTTCTTTACCTTGAACTAATGATACCCCACCAGATGTTCCGATGCGGTTAGCACCCGCTTCAACCATTACTTTCAAGTCGTCACTTGTACGGACTCCACCAGATGCTTTAACACCCACGTGTTCACCTACTGTTTGACGCATTAAAGCAACGTCTTCTTTTGTTGCACCACCCGTTGAGAATCCTGTTGATGTTTTAACAAAATGAGCACCTGCTTTAACTGACATTTCACAAGCTTTTACTTTTTCTTCGTCTGTTAATAAGCATGTTTCAATAATAACTTTTACTAACACACCATTTGCAGCATCAACAACCGCTTTAATATCTTCGTAAACTAAGTTCCAATCTCCGTCTTTTGCAGCACCAACATTGATAACCATATCAATTTCAGTTGCACCCGCTTCAATCGCTAACTTTGTTTCTAATGCTTTAACTTCTTTTAATGTTGCACCTAAAGGGAACCCAATAACCGTACACGTTTTTACATCTGTTCCTTCTAATTCTTTAGCACATAAAGAAACCCAAGTTGGATTTACGCAAACTGATGCGAAATCATGTTCTTTTGCTTCTTGACATAATTGTAAAATTTGAGCTTTTGTTGTGTCTGGTTTTAAAACGGTATGATCAATTAATTTATTGACTAACATTCAAATTCCTCCTTAAGTAAATTGCTTGCTGCTCTGACTTTAGTATACCTAATTAAGGATTTGTTATTTCTTTATTTATTATCCATTGAAAAGAAATTATTCCATAACAAGTTATTTTAGGTAAATAAAGCACTTTATTTTTATAACAATACTCATTCTATCAAATTTTGCTAAGAAATTCAATGTTTCACCTTTTTAGTTGCCCCTAATTAAATAAAGTCATTCATCGTTAAAATCATGATTTATGTGCTTGAAACTTGAGGTGTGTTAGCTCTTAAGTAAATGATTAATCTTTCTCTTTCAACAAACGACGATACGAGATCATACACTTGATAATAATAATGATCGGAAATGCTAAGATAACGCCTTGGAATCCAAAAATAGCACCCGCTAATAAAACAGCCACCATGACAAGAAGTGGATGTAGATCTAGGTTGCGACCGATAATAAGTGGCTGGAGAATGTTCGCTTCAATAAATTGCAAAATAGCAACAATTAAGATCACTGTAATGACTTTGTTCCAAGAGATGGATAAGGCATAAAACACAACAGGAATAGCCCCAATAATCGGTCCAATAAACGGTATAAAATCAGTAAATCCAACTAAAAAACCAAATAGTAATGAATACTCAATACCCGCAAACATAAACAAAAACGTTCCGATAAAAGACAAACATAACATGACTAATAAGAGTCCTCGTAAATATGATCCGAGTGATTGATCGAGTAGTTCGCCAAACGATACGGCATGGTGTTTATATTTTTTAGGCACTAAGAAAACAAAAAGAGATAAGATTTTTTCATAATCTTTTAAGAAGTAAAATAGCGCAATTGGAACAATAATTATTGAAATAAATGAACCGACCATGGATGATAAAAAATTAAAGGTAAGTCCGACAATGTTTTGAACATGTTCTGAAAAATGATTCATTATATTTTCATACTCTGCTGTAATCGTATCACTTAAGTTTAAATTAAATTTAATATCTAAAATCAAAATTTGCTCTTGTATGGATTCTAAGTAATCTGGAATGTTTGAAATAAGTCCTCTAATTTCTAAAAAGATCGTCGGTAAAAACCATGAAATTAGCGCATATAAAGACCCAAAGATAATAAAGTAAAATAGCAAAATGGATATTCCTCTTGGTAACTTTAACGATTCAATAAACGAAATGAGTGGATGAATGAGATACGCTAATAAAAAAGCAATGAGAAACGGAATGAGCGTATGCCAGATGTCTTTTAATAGTTTTAACCAAAAGGGAGAGGTCTTCATTGATAATAAAACAATTAATAAAACAAAGGTAACACATAAACTATATAAACAGAAATTAATTAATTTTCGATACTTTCCAATAAACTTATCCATTATCGCTCACCTCTACTAACCTGATATCTCTATATTATGTATACTTTTACTATTATTATGCTCACCCCCAAATCTTTTACCATTTCTTACAATAAGTTGCCATTTATGTCTTTTCATTTCAACAAAAAAAGCTAGGGCCTTGGCCTAGCTTATGAAGATGCTTTATTAAATTGAACTTTAAGACTCGGTGCAAATAGCGAAGAAATAAGATGTGTCACAAACATGAGGATTTGACTCACCCCAATAGCTAAGATTGGTCCGTAAACAAAATGAATGTAGTACGTGCAAATAAACGTAAGTAACGAAACAAATGCGACATAAAAATATTTATAAAAAGTATGACTTGGTAGTGTCACAACATCCGTGAGCATGAAAAACGCAATGGCAATCATACTGCCATTAAATGCTTGTAAAATAAAAATCCACGGTTCAAACGTTGCCCCTTGAAGATACGCTAAACTTAAAATAAGATAAATTGAAACATAAGTTAACGTAACTTTAAAATCAATGATTCGTCTTCTAATTAAAAACAATCCTATTAAAATCATCGGCAGAATTAAGATAAAGCTCAAACTTGATTCATGTAACCCTAATGAAACGGCTTGAAGTGAATAATATTTTAAATTAAACTGTTCAAAGTTCAGCACCACAGGTCCCGAAACCACAGCCAGATACGGTGCATTTAATACCGATGGATTATCAACAATTCCAAATTGAGAATAGTTTTTAATGATGGAAATTAGTCCGACAAAATATCCAATAATAACAGGGTGAATCGGATAGTAACTATACCCGATCTTAGTATTTTGACAACATAACGTAATGACAATACTCCCAAGTAGCAATGAACTAATTGGAATATCAAATGATAACAATAATATATTCATTAATGCAAAAGGCAGAGCAGGTCGACGACTCATCTGAATAAAAAAATCTTTTATTGATTTCAATCTTAAGCCTTTAATACTTGCTAATATAAAATCAAGAACTAACACAACCCCAACAACCGCAAACCACTTCACGAAACGGTCCCTAACGATTTCTAATGCAATCGCCTCACCTAAATGCCCAAGCGTGGCATAATAAAAATACTCAATCGTTATCCCTACTAGTAATAATAAACTTAGAACCAGTAATAAATATCGAACTTGCTTCTCTCCATACGCCTTCATTTTTGAACGGCGTTGCATCATATTTTTTACCCAACCTTTTACTTTTTCCAACGCTCCCCCTACTTTCTAAACTGATCTCAACTCTTCTATTTTAACATGTGATAGCCCATTTAGGATTCATTCTTTTCAAAAAAAAATAAAAAATAGTACCACCCGACTTAACATCTAATAAACTGCCATTTTTACCCTACTTACACCAACATAACATTGAAAATATAGCGTCAATATTCATATACCTGAACACATTCTTTTCGGTTCATTTTTATAACTGTTAATTCAATTGATTCACCTTAATGAGCATTGCACTCCCCATCATTTAACCACTTATTCTCTAATTTGTAGGGGTGTTATCATCGACCTTTTTATTTTACGAAGGCAACCGTTGAAATTCAAGTGACACCATCTGGTATTTCATTAGATTAAATCAGCTTCCCA
>DNGE01000019.1:0-1666 GCA_003486705.1 Bacillota bacterium | reverse complement strand
TTGCTAGAAGCAACCCCTTTTCACATTCAACTCATTCTTAACAATACTCACGTTAAGGATGGCTTATTTTTTATATTCCGCTTTTAAATCAGCTTCTGGAATACGATATAAATTCACGTGGCAATAACCACTTGGATTTTTTGTTAGATAATCTTGGTGATACGTTTCTGCATCATAAAACGTTGTCGCTGGCTTAACTTCAACCACAATGGGTTGATCATATTGCGCTTGCGCTTGTTCAATATAATGCTTGATAACCGTAAAATCTGCTTCATCTTCATAATAAACACCGGTACGATATTGTGTTCCTACATCGCCCCCTTGTTTATTTAATGATGTTGGATCAATGATTTGGAATAAGTGATGTAAGATTTTTTCTAAAGAAATCACCGATTCATCATAAAACAATTCACATGCCTCAACATGGTGTGTTGACCCTGTACATACTTCTTTATACGTTGGATTTATGGTACTTCCATCTGTGTATCCCACACGTGTTTCACCAATTCCTTTAATACGTTTAAAATATGCTTCAACGCCCCAGAAGCATCCCCCAGCTAAAATGATTTTCTTCATTTGAATTCATCCTTTCTTATTTCATTTTTTTACAACTCATCACGTTCCCCTTTTGTCACTGCATCTAAATCAGAAGTCTTCATTATCACAGTGGTCTAACCATTAGATTGCAACACCTTCACGCCAATTAGTTATCACCTTTACGTTTAACTGGAATTGACTTTGTTAATTCGCGCACCACATAACTTGCCGCAATTAATCCCGCTACACTTGGTACAAACGCATTTGATGCAGGTGGTAATTGTTGCTTTCTAAATTCACTATCCGAGTTTCCAACGACTTCTAACGTGTCAATGCGCCCGATAATCGGTCGCTCTGTTGAATAAATAACTGGAATTTTCCCGTTGATTTTTTCTTTTTTCAATTTCGTACGGATCACTTTTGCTACAGGATCATATGACGTTTTAGATAAATCCACAATTTCAAACTTTGTTGGATCTAACTTATTAGCCGCACCCATAGATGAAATAAACTTAATATTACGTTTTAAGCACTCTTTAATTAAATGAATCTTAAACGAAATCGTATCTGATGCATCAACAATGAAGTCAATTTTGTGCTCAAATAATGTAGGCGCGGTTTCTTCATTATAAAACATATGCATTTGCACCACTTCGCAATGCGGGTTTATAGAAGCAATTCTTTCCGCCATCACTTCTACTTTTGAGCGGCCCACGGTTTGTAGTGTCGCGTGGATTTGACGATTAACATTTGTGATATCGACAACATCTTTATCAATTAAGATTAATTTTCCAACACCAGTACGCGCTAAGGCTTCAACAGCAAATGATCCAACGCCACCAATTCCTAATACAACCACGGTACTATTTTTTAAAAGTTCTGTTCCTTCTTTACCATACACTAATTCATTTCTTGAAAATTGATGTAACATATCGTCTTGTATCTCCTTTAATTTTAAATCATGAACTAAGTTTTTACGCTTGGTTGATATGATTATACTATTAATGTGCGCAAAATCTCAATTAAAACCATTTATGTTTTTCAGTTCTTTTAAAGATTTTAAATTTTTTTAAATGTTTTGTATTAAAATATGATTCCTGCATATAATATGATTGTCAGGTCGGGATCA
>DNGE01000171.1:4342-5150 GCA_003486705.1 Bacillota bacterium | reverse complement strand
CCCTTATCCGGTTCCTCCACATAATACACTTGCTGATGAATCTCTACTTTAGCTGCTACCTTACCCTCAACACTTATTTTAATCGGGTTTTTTAAAATACTGTTCACAAGCTTCATAACCTCTTTTGGCATCGTTGCTGAGAACAATAAATTCTGTCTTGATTTAGGTAACTTCTTAATAATATGTTTAACAATTTTTAACATCGCCTCATCAAGCATTTGATCCGCTTCATCAAGCACAAACATCTCAATCGTCTCTAAGTTAATATGCCCTTGCTCCACAAAATCAAGCAGACGCCCAGGCGTCGAAACGATAATATCCGGCTCACGTTTAATCACCTTAATATGACGTTTCGGCGTAATCCCACCAAACAACACACCGACACTCAATTCAGTAAACTGTGCATAAGTCTCAAAACTCTCACCAATTTGAATCGCTAACTCACGCGTCGGTGCCAAAATCAATGCTCGAACCGGTTTCGTTCCAACATAATCCACTTTATTTTCTAAAAGTTTCTGTAATATTGGAATGGCAAAGGCAGCTGTTTTACCCGTCCCTGTCTTCGCACATCCAAGCACATCCTTACCAGCTAATAAAGCAGGAATAGCTTTTTCTTGAATCTCCGTTGGCTTTTCATAGTTTGATTCTTCTAAAGCCTTTAATATATCTGGATGTATTTTTAATTCATTAAATGTCATGATGTTCTCCTTAACTAAAGTACTCTAATATTATTTGTGCCAAATAGTTGGCTAAAGATACTTTATTATAACATTAAATGTCTTACATCGCTCTTACTTCATACATTTAC
>DNGE01000171.1:3496-4041 GCA_003486705.1 Bacillota bacterium | reverse complement strand
AATACGATATAAGTTGTTATTTTTCAACATTTTTTACTATATTCATCCCATGTAAATGCATATTATACAATATATTCGAATATTAAATTAGTTGAATCAATTTTTATATTGGGAGGGTTAAAAATGAGAAAATTTCCAAGTTGCATGTCAACACAACACCCAGACAACTCTGATAAATATATAACCATACAAAATGAACCTGAAGAAGCATTTGTAGATTTAGATTATCAAAAAAATAACGGATTAGGTATCGAGGAGATTATGATCGATTTTGAGGGGAAACTAACGCCTTATCATCAAACATCTCAAATTACATTAGGCCTAATAAATAAAGGATTAACTCCTGGTGAAGATGTCTTTATTACGCCAAGAATACCTAATGCCATTAAAGAACCGGTGTTCAGACAATTAATGAGTATCATGTCTCTTGTGGAAACAAATATTTTAGCTTATCAACAAACAAATAAACAAGCGATTAGTGAAACCATTATTCCCATGATCGATAGTGGTGAGGAATTAATTAAAATCCAAGAAAGAATTAACGC
>DNGE01000171.1:0-3271 GCA_003486705.1 Bacillota bacterium | reverse complement strand
TACTCGAAGGCGTTCCATCTTTAGTTAACATAGATAAAATTATTAACGAGTATTATGAATATATGTGCAGTAAAAATTATGAACTTAAAAGTTTACGCGTGATGCTTGCAAGGTCAGATTCGGCCATGTCTTACGGCATTGTCTCTTCTGTTTTAGCCGTTAGAATCGGAATTAGTACCATTCATAAATGGGGACAAGAACATGACGTTGAAATAGCTCCCATATTAGGTTGCGGTGCCCTCCCTTTTAGAGGTCATTTAACAGCTGAAAATATTGAAAATATATTCAAAACATATGCAGGTGTTAAAACATTCACGATCCAATCAGGATTAAAATATGATCACGGCTCAGAAAAAACAAAAGAAGTTGTTAATCGCTTAAAAGAAAATAACTACATGGAAAACTTCAAACTCCTATCAGAAGAAGATATTGATTTAATGAAAGAGTACATTGGGATCTTTTCAAAATATTATATTGATTTATTCACAAAAATTGTACCCGATATTGTTAGTATCGGACGATTCATTCCTAAAAACAGAGACCGACTTGCAACATCAAAGTCTGGGTTACAATATGTTAGAGAAGCTATTGATGTCTCAGAAATCTTAGATTTAGTTAAAGACCCTAAGCTAAAAGAAGAACTTTCAAAATTAAATACAGATGTTAACTGTTCTGTCCCACGCGCCATCAACTTTACTGCATCCATGTATACAGTCGGATTAACACCCGAATTTATGGGTGTCGGCAGAGGACTACAAGAAATTAATGAAAAATACGGTCAAAGTGGCATTGATAAATTAATCGAATTCTTCCCTCAATTAAAAGCAGATTTAATTTTCGCAGCCAAGTACACGAATACACATATATCTAAAGGCATCGTTAACCAAGAAAGCAGATATATTTACAAAGAAGATTTTAAATTAGCCTGCCATCTATTAAAAATTTCACCTTCCGAATACTCTGAAAAATATTTTTATCATACGTTATTAAAATCTATACGACCTATTTTACTTCATTTAAATGGTAACGAAGACGAGTTGTTTAATGATACTGAAGAGGAATTAAAAATCCTGAAGGAATGGATTATTAAGTTAGGTAAAATTCGTGGGAGTTTAGGGTAAAATAACATGTAAGAAACTTAGTAAATAATCTATTAAAAAGTCCCACAAAATCTTGTCTGTGGGACTTTTTAAATAGTTCTATTTCATGCTTAAAATATTTTATTCTTTAGGAAAAACACACCTAAATTTCCAGTATAATAGATTCCAAAATAAATAAAACGTGCCAACCATTAAAAAACTTTTAACCATTAACCTCACGGGACTCTTCTTTATTACTGTACATTTCAATATCTGCTTTTTTAAGTAACTCGCGTAAGGATAATCCCGGGTACTCTTCAGATAATGAATAACCACTTGCATAACTAATAGAAAAAGTTATATTTTGGCTGTTAAACTGCCTAATATCCTGATCTATATCTTCTAATAACTGCTGAATTTGATATTCATTTACATCTTTAATGAACGCCATAAATTCGTCGCCCCCATATCGACCTAAAAAATCTCTTCCTGACATATTTCTTTTCAAAATATTAGCAAATTCCGAAATTAACAAGTCACCCTGCTCATGACCAAAGGTATCATTCACATATTTCAATCGATTTAAGTCAAACATAATAACGCCGACTTCCCCCTGAATAACTTCATTCTCATCCAATATCTCATGACAACGCCCTTTATTAAATAAATTTGTGTGTCCATCAATATTTGCCTTATGATTCATTTCATAAATGGATAGATAACCCATTGTCGTAATATAAATTAAAAATGCGATTAATGTAAATAAGATTCCTGATGAATTTTCTTGAATATAGTAAATAAACATGTCCATGATTGCCCCTGCAGCACATATCATTAAACATATATTAATGATTTTAATTTTTTTATTAGCTTTATTATATCGTGCTTCATAAGCAACTGCCAAAACAATCATTAAAATAATAAATGCGATATCCAAATGAATCAGCAACAAAGTTTCACGTAAATCTGCAATATTCATGATTTGCAACAATAAAATAATCATGGCTGTACAACTTGATATTATACTAAGCCACTCTATTAAATGATACGATTTAATGATCAATTGTTTTTTGATACTTAATATCCACGGAATGGTAGAAATTAAAATCATTGATATTGAGATGTAAGATAATGCTGCCGTATTTTTAGTAAACATGAGTGGTGAAAAGCGTATATCTGTTATTTTCCAAAGTCCAATACCAAAGGAAAAAATACCTAGATAACATAAATCTACACTCTCTTTTCCTTTATATCTATGAACACTAGAGATTAC
This sequence comes from Bacillota bacterium, assembly GCA_003486705.1. GTDB lineage: Bacteria > Bacillota_I > Bacilli_A > MOL361 > Turicibacteraceae > Turicibacter. The sequence continues at coordinate 919 of DNGE01000171.1, read as the reverse complement.
CACAAAAACAACCCCAATGGTCATTGCAACTAAACTCAATAAAATTTGCGGTAAATCCGACTTCAATTGATTAAAATAAATCATAAATTTAGAACTCATGTTAAAATCAACTTCTCTATCTCGAACCGCCTCATAGATAGGTATAACATTGATGCAAACTTCTTTACCTTTATCTTGTGCATTAAGCGGAATGATAATCCAATTACTCGCTGTTGTTTTTCCAATTTTATTTCCATCTCGCACATTCAATCGATATATTAGTTCTCCATCAATAAAAACTTCGACATACTGATGTACCACATAAAAGGATAAATAATTATCTATAGATGAAACCTCATCTAAATTAAAACGATATTCTTTTTTTATTCCTAAAGGTGTCTCCTCATCTACAACCTCAGTCATTACTTCATTTTGTACTGTCTGAAAACTTCCATGTGATCTTGCTTCAAATATATCAACGTTTTGAAATACACATACTTGTACTAAAAATAAGACAAGCATCCCTAATAATATGACATACATCCGTGTAGCTAGCCGACTCTTTTCAATTTTTAAATTTTTTTTCATCATTTTTATCCCCATACAGTGCCCTTTTATTAATATATGAAAATTTTAACATATCTTGTAAAAGTAGTAAATTGTTTGTTTTTCAAAGTTATTATGTTAATTTTTTAAGTTAGATACAACACTTTTTACATTTAAAAAATATGGAAATTAAAGTTATAGGTTATCTTTATCACCAGTCATTTTTTATTTAAAAGGTACTACTAAAAACACCCCCTACAGGATAACTTACTACTAGGCTTCACTCTGTTCATTAAGTGGACATAAAAATTCCCACAAACCTTAGTCTGTGGGAATATAACTAGTCAACACTTGAGCCATAGCTCTTAGTGTTACTGACCCTTTAGGGAAAACA